>DASYIY010000044.1:0-21971 GCA_035997045.1 Solirubrobacterales bacterium
CGTCATCGCCGGCACCTCCAACGGCGTCAACCTCACCGACGGCCTCGACGGCCTCGCCGCCGGCTCCTGCGCGATCGTCCTGCTCGCCTACACGGCGATCGCCTTCGTCACCAACGAGCAGCAGAACCTCGCCCTGCTCTCCGCTTGCCTGGTCGGCGCCTGCATCGGCTTCCTCTGGTTCAATGCCTTTCCCGCCTCGATCTTCATGGGGGACACCGGCTCGCTCGGCCTCGGCGGAGCGATCGGCGCGCTCGCGGTGATGACCCAGACCGAGGTGCTGCTGATTCTGATCGGCGGCATCTTCGTGATCGAGGCGCTCTCGGTCGCGATCCAGGTCTTCTCCTTCAAAACCTTCCGCCGCCGCGTCTTCCTGATGGCGCCGCTGCACCATCACTTCGAGATGATGGCCTGGTCGGAGACCAAGATCATGCTCCGCTTTTGGATCGTCGCCGCGGTTTGCTCGGGGATCGGGTTCACGTTGTATCAGCAGTCGATTGGGCGGTAGGGAGGTCCCTCTTCCTGCTCCAAGTCGCACAGGGTCCTAGCTTCGGGGCGCGAAGCTATGCCTGATGAGTGCGCCGCCTAGGAAGCTCCGGCCTCAGTTTCATGAGGGTCCGTTTCTGGTCGTGGGATTGGCTCGGTCGGGGCAGGCCGTGGCTCGGCTTCTTGCCGATCGGGGAGAGGACGTCAAGGCGGTCGATTCTGGGTTTCCCGATGGGGTTGCAGGGCTTCGGGTGGTTGGCGTCGAAGTCGTGCTGGATGCAGATGGAGTGGCGCTCCTCGATGGGGTGCGAACGGTGGTCAAGAGTCCCGGGGTTCCTCGGGAGGCGCCGGTGATCTCTGCCGCTCTGGAGCGCGGGATCGATGTGGTTGGGGAGCTCGAGCTGGCCTGGCGGACGATTCCGAATCGGTTCGTTGCCGTGACCGGGACGAATGGGAAGACGACGACGGTTGAGTTGCTTGGGCACGTCTATCGGACCGCCGGGGAGTCGGTGTCCGTGGCCGGGAATGTCGGCCGGCCGCTCTCATCGCTGGTCGGCGAGGTCGATGCCGATGCGACGGTGATCTGCGAGGCGTCCAGCTTCCAGCTCGAGGACAGCGTTGCCTTCGCGCCCGAGTGCGCGGTCTTCCTCAACCTTGCGCCCGATCACCTCGACCGGCACGGCGACCTCGAGGCCTATCTGGCGGCGAAGCTGCGGATCTTTGCCAACCAGGGCAATGACGACGTCGCGGTCTTCAACGCTGACGATCCCGCTCTCGCCGAGGTCGACCTCGGCGGTTGCGCGCGGCGCATCGCCTTCTGCCACGGCGCCGGTCCCGACTGCGAAGTCGCTGTGGCCGAGGGGACGATCTTCTACGACGGCGAGCCGTTGCTCTCCGTCTCCGAGCTCGGCCTCTTCGGCGAGCACAACGTCGAGAACGCGATGGCCGCGGCCGCCGCTGCGCTCTCGATGGGTCTCGATCGCGACGCCGTGCGCGAGGGTCTGCGGACCTTTGCCGGCGTCCCGCACCGGCTCGAGCCGGTGGCCGAGATCGACGGCGTGCGTTTCGTCAACGACTCCAAGGCGACCAACGTCGCCGCGGCGACGGTCGGCCTGCGCGCCTTCGAGGGCGGCGTGCGCGCGATCCTCGGTGGCAGCGAGAAGGGCGAGGACTACGCGCCGCTGCTCGATCCGGTGCGCGAGCGCTGCCTCGCCTGCTACCTGACCGGCGCCTCGGCCGGGCGCCTCGCCGAGGCTCTGGCGCCGGCGATCGAGGCCGGTGTCGAGCTGCACCTCTGCGAGGACCTGGAAGAAGCGACCCGCCTCGCCACCGCCGCGGCCGAGCCCGGCGAGACCGTCCTGCTCTCACCCGCCTGCGCCAGCTTCGACGCTTTCGAGAACTTCGAACGTCGCGGCGAGCGCTTCCGCGAGATCGTCGGGGAGCTGGCGTGAGCACGATCGCCCTCCGGCGGCCCGGCAAGGCGGCCAAATCGAAGAAAGGCGCCAAGGGGAAGAAACGCTCCCGTGTCGCCGCCCCCTCGACCGAGTACAACCTGCTGCTCACCGCGACCCTCTGCCTGCTCGCGCTCGGCGCGGTGATGGTCTTCTCGGCCAGCTCGACCACGCAGATCCTCAGCAATGGCAACCTCGCCGACAGCGCCTTCTACCTGAAGCGGACACTGATCTTCGGCGCCGCCGGGCTGCTGGTCATGCACCTGACCGCCCGCCATGGCTTGGTCGCCGTGCGCCGCGTCACCCCGGCGCTGCTCGTCGGTTCGCTCTTCCTGCTCTTCGTCGTCCTCGTCGCCGGCACCAGCGCCAACGGCGCCAGCCGCTGGATCGGTCCCGGCTCGCTGCAGTTCCAGCCCTCGGAGCTGGCCAAGGTGGCGCTGATCCTCTACGGCGCCGACCTGCTGGCCCGCGAACCGAAACGGGTGCGCTCGCTGCAGGGCCTGATGCCCTTCCTGCTCGTCACCGCCACCGCCTGCCTGCTGATCGTCGTCGAGCCCGACATGGGGACGACGATGGTCGTCGCCTTCTCGGTCAGCGCGACCATGGTTGCGGCCGGGGCGCGCCTTGCCGACCTCGGCAAGATCGCCCTCTGCCTCGGCGTCCTCGCCCTGCTGATGACCGTGGTCGAGCCCTACCGCATGGCCCGCCTCACCGGCTTCCTGCATCCCGGCTCCGAAGCCGCCGGCGCCGGCTTCCAGGCGGCGCAGGCGAAGATCGCGCTCGGTTCCGGCGGCATCTTCGGGGTCGGCATCGGCAACGGCGTGCAGAAGGCCTTTTACCTGCCCGAGGCGCACACCGACATGATCTCCGCCGTGATCGGCGAGGAGCTCGGCATGGTCGGGATCCTCGGCGTCGTCGGCCTCTTCTCGCTGCTCGGCTACGCCGGCCTGCGCGTCGCCCAGCAGGCCAAGGACCGCTACGGCAAGCTGCTCGTCGCCGGCCTCACCTCGCTGATCCTGGCCCAGGCGACGATCAACCTCTTCGCCGTGATGGGCCTGGCGCCGCTGACCGGCGTGCCGCTGCCCTTCGTCTCCTACGGCAACAGCAGCCTGCTCGCCACCCTCTTCGCGGTCGGCCTGATCCTCAACGTCGCCCGCGGGGGGACCGCTGGCGCTGGCAAACTGCGCGTCGTCGAGGGTGGGCGTTCGCCTGCACGAAAAAGGAGCAAGCCGAGCCGTGGAAAAAGCGCCCAGAGTCGTAGTGGCAGCGGGGGGAACCGCCGGCCACGTCGTGCCGGCGATAGCCGTCGCCGCCGAGCTTCGGGCTAGCGGGGCCGAGGTCTCCTTTCTCGGCACTCGGGAGCGGATCGAGGCCGAGCTGGTGCCCGCCGCCGGTTACGAGATCGACTTCCTCAAGGTGCGCGGGATCGACCGCCGCAACCCGCTGCGCGCTGCCGGCGCGGCGGTCGAGGCCATCGGTGCGATCGGCGCGGCCGCAGGGGCGATTCGCCGCCGCGGCGCCGAGGTCGTGCTCGGCGGCGGCGGCTTCGTCGCCGGCCCGGCGGGGATGGCGGCGACGATGCGGCGCACGCCGCTGATCCTGACCGAGGCCGACAGCCACCTCGGCCTGGCCAACCGCACGCTGGCGGGAAGGGCGAAGCGCGTCTGCCTCGCCTTCCCGATCGCCGGCCGGGAGGGGGAGCGCTACCTCGTCACCGGCCGGCCGGTTCCCGACGCGGTTTTGCACGCCGATCGGGGGCAGGCGCGGCGGCGCTTCCACATCGATGGCAATGCGCGTTGCCTGCTGGTGATGGGCGGTAGCCAAGGCGCTCGCTCGATCAACTTGGCGGCGATAGAGGCTTTTGCCGAGGGCGCCGGCGAGGCCCGTGACTTCCACGTGATCCACCTGGCGGGCCGGCGCGACTACGAAGAGCTGAAGCAACGGCTGGCCGCGGCGGCCCACCGCGAGCGCTACACCCTGCTCGCCTACGAGCCGGACCTCGGCGACGTGCTCGGCGCCAGCGACCTCGTCCTCGCCCGTTCCGGCGGCTCGCTCTTCGAGGTGACGGCAGCGGGCCGTCCCGCGATCCTCGTCCCCTATCCCCACGCGACCGCCGACCACCAGAGCGCCAACGCCGCCTGGATGGCCGATGCCGGGGCGGCCGAAGTAATCGAGGACTCGGCGCTGAGCGCCGAACTACTGTTGGACCGGGTCGGCGGCCTGCTGGGCGAAGAGGCGCGGCTCGCCTCGATGTCGACGGCCTCGGCGACGCTCGCCCGCCCCGATGCCGCCCGCCGCATCGCCGACGAGGTCCTGGCGGCGGCACGGTGAGCGCCACGAAGCGGGACTGGGCGTCGCGCCGGCTGCACTTCATCGGCATCGGCGGCGCCGGGATGAGCGGCCTGGCGCTGGTCTGCGCCGAGCTCGGCGCGACCGTGACCGGCAGCGATCGGGCGGACTCCACTTATATGGAGCGCCTGCGGGTTGCCGGCCTCGATCCCGCCGTCGGTCATGAGGCGGCGAACCTGCCCGAGGGCGCCGAGGTCGTCGTCTCGACCGCGATCGGCGACGACAACCCGGAGCTGGCCCTGGCGCGCGAGCGGGGGGTCGAGCCGATACATCGCGGCACCCTGCTGGCCGAGCTCTGCGCCGAGAAGCGCCTGATCGCAGTCGCCGGCACCCACGGCAAGACGACCACGACGGCGATGCTGGTCTGGGCGCTGCGGGCGATCGGCGCCGATCCCGCTTTCTTCGTCGGCGGCGAGGTCCCCGGGCTCGGGCCGGGCGGCGAGGCGGTCAACGCCGGCTGGGCCGGGGGAGAGTGGGTTATCGCCGAGGCCGACGAGAGCGACGCCAGCTTTCTGCAACTGAGGCCGGAGATCGCCGTCGTCACCAACCTCGAGATGGACCATCACAGCCGCTGGGGTTCGGTCGCCGAGTTGCGCCGGGCGTTCGGCGAATTCACGGCTGGGGCACGGGTCGTGGTTCGTCCCGAGGAAACGGATCTTGAGATCGAGCTCGCCGTGCCCGGGCACCACAACCTGCTCAACGCCCGGGCGGCGATCGCGGCGGCAGGGGCGGCCGGGTTCGAGGCAACTGCGGCCGCCGCAGCGCTTGCCGACTTCCCCGGCGTGAAGCGCCGGCTCGAGCTGAAGGGGTCGCGCAACGGTGCTCGCGTATATGACGATTACGCCCATCACCCGACCGAGGTCCGGGCCGCCCTCTCGGCCCTGCGCGAGCTGGCGCCCGAGCGCCTGATCGCCGCCTTCCAGCCCCACCTCTACTCGCGAACCAAGGCTTTTACCGAGGGCTTTGGCGCCGCCCTGGCCCTGGCCGACGAAGTGGTCGTGCTCGATGTCTACCCGGCCCGCGAGGAGCCGGTCGGCGAGTTGGCGGGGGTCAGCGGCCTGCAGGTCGCGGAGGCGGCGGCCGAGCGCAACGGCGGCCGGCGGGTCTGGTGGCTGCCGACCGCCGAGGCCGCTCGCGCGGCGCTGGCGCCCCGCCTCGGCGCCGGCGACATCCTGGTCACGATCGGCGCCGGCGACATCTTCAAGCTCGGCGAGGCCCTGGTCGAGGAGGACGGCGGGACGGTGTCTCAGTGAGCGCCCAGCCGGCAGCGGTGCAGAACGACTTTCCCCTCGCCCGTCTGACCACCGTGCGCACCGGCGGTAACGCTGACTTCTTCGCCCGGCCCGGGAACGAGGGGGAGCTTTTCGCGGTGCTTACTTGGGCCGCCGACGAGGGTCTCGTCCTCGGCGTGGTCGGCTCGGGGTCGAATCTGCTCGTCGCCGACTCGGGCTTCCGGGGGCTTGCGCTCAAGCTCGGCGGCGAGCTGGCCGCGATCGAGCGCGACGAGGATTCGATGATCTGCGGCGGCGGCGCTCGTTTCCCTTCGGCTTCGGCCAAGGCTGCCGGCTGGGGGTTGGCGGGAATCGAATTCGGCGTCAATATCCCCGGCACGGCGGGGGGTGCGGTGAAGATGAACGCCAACGCCTACGGTGGCCGGCTGGCCGAGGTGCTGGAGTGGGTCGACGTCTTCACGGCGACCGGTCGCGAGCGCCGCTTGCCAGATTCTCTCGATTTCGCTTATCGCAGCTCCAACCTGACGCCGAACGAGGTCGTCTCGCGGGTCGCCTTCGAACTTCGCCAAGACGACCCTGTCGCGATTCGCGCCCGCCTGAACGCGATGCGCGCTAAGCGCCGCGAGGCGCAGCCCTCCGGCATCAAGACCTTCGGCTCGACCTTCAAGAACCCCGGGGACGAGCGCGCCGAAGGGCGCAGTGCCGGTCAGCTGCTCGAGGCGGCGGGCTGCCGCGGCCTGCGGAAAGGGGGCGCCCGCTTCTCCGAGGTGCACGCCAACTTCGTCGAGAACGAGGGCACGGCGACCACCGACGACGTGCTCGAGCTGATGGCCGAGGGCCGCCGCCGGGTGCACGAGCGCACCGGCGTCGTGCTGGAGCCCGAGGTGCAGATCCTCGGCGAGGTCGAGTGGCCGGAGGGCTGGGCGCTGTGAGGCGGCTGTACCGGGGAGCGATCGCGATCCTCGCGGTGGTCGTCGTCGCCTTCGTCGTGCAAAAAGTTGTTGGCGGCAAGACGGTGGAGCCGCATTTCGTCTCCTCCGAACCGGTGGCGACGATCGGTAGTGGCAGCGAAGCGGTGGCGGTGGCGGACGATGGCACGGTGCTCGCCTGGTTCCCGGTGCCCGAAGACAGCAAGCTGCCCTCGTTGCCGCTCGGCTCAGCGCCAAAAGGACCGCGGGTACAGGGCCCGGTACTCGAACAGGTTCGTGTCCTCGCGGCCGCACCGGCGGCACTGCGTCCTTACGTAGAAGGCAGCTACTTCGGCGAAAGCGGGGTGGATGTCAACCTCACTTCGGGAATCGAACTGCGCTTTGGCGATTCCACCCAGGCCGCCCGCAAGTGGCGTGCCGCGGCTGCCGTGCTCGCGAGCCCCTCCGTGACCACGCTCGATTATGTAGACCTGCACGCGCCTGGGCACCCGGCGATCTACGGCTCTGGGCATACGCTTCCGCCGCCGCCCTAAACCCTCGACCACAGGGTTAGGTTGGATAAACTCTCAAGTAAGCCTTGAGAAATTCGCCTTGCAGGATGCCGCCCGAGCGTTTGACAGACCCCGCCCAATGCCCTACGTTGAGCGCAATTTCCGTTGTTGCCGCGTACCCTTGAACCCTTAAGCATTGCTGTAGCTTCGGACAGATCAAAGGCTCAACTCAGGCTCAACTCAAACGCTGACCCCTCGGGTTGGCGGCTGGAGAATTCGGGAGAATGGAATCCACATACCTCGCGGTGATCAAGGTGGTCGGCGCCGGCGGTGGCGGCACTAACGCCGTCAGTCGCATGGTCGACGCCGGCATACGTGGCGTCGAGTTCGTCGCCGTCAACACCGATGCCCAGGCGCTGCAGGCTTGTGACGCCGACATCAAGCTCTCGATCGGGCAGGAGCTGACCCGCGGCCTCGGCGCCGGTGGCAACCCCGAGGTCGGGGCGGGCGCCGCGGCGGAGAGCCGCGACGAGATCAAGGAGGCGCTGAAGGGCGCCGACATGGTTTTCGTCACCGCCGGCGAGGGTGGCGGCACCGGCACCGGCTCGGCGCCGGTGATCGCCGAGATCGCCAAGGAAGAGATCGGCGCGCTGACGGTCGGCGCCGTGACCAAGCCCTTCGAGTTCGAGGGCAAACGGCGGATGCAGCAGGCGCTCGAGGGGATCGAGAAGCTGCGCAACAACGTCGACACCCTGATCATCGTCCCCAACGAGAAGCTGCTGCAGGCGGTCGAGCGGCGCACCAGCGTGCTCGAGGCCTTCCGCCAGGCCGACGACATCCTGCGCCAGGGCGTGCAGGGCATCACCGACCTGATCACGATCCCGGGCCTGATCAACCTCGACTTCGCCGACGTGCGCACGATCATGCGCGATGCCGGCTCTGCCCTGATGGGTGTCGGCTCGGCCTCCGGCGAGGCCCGCGCCCTCGACGCGGCCAAGGCGGCGATCACCTCGCCGCTGATCGAGGAGTCGATCAAGGGCGCGACCGGGATGCTGCTCAACATCACCGGCCCCGAGGACCTCGGCCTCTTCGAGGTCAACGAGGCGGCGCAGTTGGTCCAGGCCGAGGCCGACGACAACGCCAACATCATCTTCGGCTCCGTCGTCGACCAGTCGATGAAAGACGAGGTCCGGGTGACGGTGATCGCCACCGGCTTCGAGGGCTTCGAGCTTTTGGCTCGCTCGCCGCAGCGGGTGCGGCGGCGTTACGAGAGTCGCCCGCGGATCTCGGCCGAGGACACGGACATCCGCAAATTGCGGGTCTCTGACGACGACATCGACGTTCCCGGCTTCCTTAAAGAGTAGGCCTGAAACTCAGGTGTGGGGGACCGCGGGAGTCACCCGTCCCGCCGCTTCGCGGGAGTTCGTGCCGGGGGACTCCCGGCGGTCCCTCGACGTTCGGGTTAGCCGTCCTAATCACAGAGCGCGTGGCCGTGGCTGAGGGCGGCGAGCGAATAGCCTTGCGCGCCGTGAGGACGCCACTCTTTGAGAAGCACGTCGAGCTTGGGGCGAAGCTTGTTGACTTTGCGGGGTGGGAAATGCCTGTGCAGTACGAGGGGATCCGGGCGGAGCACTCGGCGGTGCGGACGCACGCGGGGATGTTCGACGTCTCGCATATGGGCGAGGTCGAGGTCGAGGGGCCTGGGGCGCTCGCTTTCCTTCAGCGGGTGCTTTCGAATGAGGTTGCCGCGATCGGGCTCGGCGGGGCGCAGTACTCGTGCCTTTGTAATGAGGATGGTGGGGTGCTCGACGATCTCTTTACGTACCGGCTCGGGGGCGATCGCTATCTGATCGTCACAAACTCGGCCAACCACGAGGCCGACCTGGCCTGGTTGGGGCGCTGGAGCCGGGGCTTCGACGTCAGCGTGCGCGATGTGGCGGACCGCTACGCGATGCTGGCCGTGCAGGGACCGCATGCCCGCGGCATCCTCACTCGCGCCCTCGGGATCGACTTGCCGCCGCGGATGCGGGTCGCGCATGGGCGGATCGGCGGTCGCCCGGCGTTGGTCTGCGGCACCGGCTACACCGGCGAGGACGGGGTCGAGCTGCTGATCGACCCCGAGGTGGCGCCGCCAATCTGGGCCGAGTTGCTTGACGCCGGCGTGGTTCCCTGCGGTCTCGGTGCCCGCGACACGCTGCGGCTCGAGGTCTGCTTTCACCTGCACGGCAACGACCTGACCCCGGAGCGCAACCCGATCGAGGCGGGTCTCGGCTGGTGCTGTAAGGAGGCGACCGGCTTCATCGGGGCCGATGTGGTGGCCCGGGTGCGCCGCGACGGTCCCGCCGAGAAGCTCGTCCCGTTCAAGATCGAGGGGGCCGGGATCCCGCGCCAGGGCAACCCGGTGCTCGCCACCGGCGAGCAGGCCGGGGTAGTCACCTCGGGCACCTTCTCGCCCACGCTGGAGATCGGGATCGGGATGGCCTACGTGCGCCCGGACCTAGCCGAGCCGAGCACCGAGGTCGAGATCGACGTGCGCGGCAAGCATCGCCCCGCCCGGATAGCTTCCAAGCCCCTCTACGCGAGACCCTAGGAAAGCGAGATGAGCCTTGTCTGACGCGCACTACCCCGATGAGCTGCTCTACCACGACCAGCACGACTGGGCCCGGCTCGAGGGCGACGACCACGCGGTCTTCGGGATCACCTGGTACGCCCAGGACAGCCTCGGCGAGGTCGTCTTCTACGACCCCCCTGAGGTCGGCGCGACGATCAGCAAAGACGCCTCCTATGCCGAGGTCGAGTCGGTCAAGGCGGTCTCCGACGTGATCGCGCCGATGTCGGGCGAGATCGTCGAGGTCAACGACGCGCTCGAAGACACCCCGGAGAAAATCAACGAGGACCCCTACGGCGATGGCTGGCTGGTCAAGGTCAGGCTGACCCAGCCCGAGGAGCGCGGGGCGCTGCTCGGTGCCGACGAATACCGCAAGATGCTGGAAAAGGCCTAGGGTGCCCCGCCCGCGGCTTCCGTAGCCTTAGCTGCCGTGACCCGCTACACATCCGCCACGCCCTCCGACCGGGCCGAGATGCTGGCCGTGATCGGCGTCGGTTCGGTCGACGAGCTCTTCGAGCAGATCCCGGCGCCGCTGCGGCTCGGCCGACCGCTGGAGCTGCCGGCGGGGATGAGCGAGGCCGAGGTCTTCGAGCGGCTGGCGGCGCTCGCCGCCCGCAACGCCGATGCCGAAGAGCAGGTCTGCTTCGTCGGTGCGGGGATGTACGACCACTACGTGCCGGCGATCGTCGACGCGATCACCCAGCGCTCCGAGTTCCTGACGCCCTACACGCCCTACCAGCCGGAGATCTCGCAGGGCGGGCTGCAGGTGATGTTCGAGTTCCAGACCGCGATGTCGGAGCTGACCGGCCTGCCCGTCTCCAACGCCGGTCTCTACGAGGGACCGTCCTCGGTCGCCTCGGCCGGCTACCTGGCAATGGCGGCGACGAAGCGCAGCCGCTTCGTCGTCTCCCGCGGCCTGCACCCGCACAGCCGCGAGACGCTGGAGACCTACGCGGTCGGCTACGGCGCCGAGATCGTCGAGGTCGGACTGCGCGACGGTGAGACCGACGCCGAGGCACTGGCCGCCGCAGTCGACGGCGAGACCGCCGCGGTCTTCTTGCAGAACCCCAACTTCCTCGGCGCGGTCGAGCGGGTCGAGGCGCTCGGCGCCGCGGCGAAGGCGCACGGCGCGCTGCTGATCGTCGCCGTCGACCCGATGACGCTCGGCATCCTCAAGCCGCCCGGCGAGTGCGGCGCCGACATCGCCCTCGGCGAGGGCCAGCCGCTGGGCAACCGGCTCGACTTCGGCGGCCCGTCCTTCGGTTTCTTCTGCGCCACGCAGGAGCAGATTCGCCGCATGCCCGGCCGCATCGCCGGGGAAACCGACGACGTCGACGGTCGCCGCGGCTTCGTCCTCGCCCTGCAGACCCGCGAGCAGCACATCCGCCGCGAGAAGGCGACCCACAACATCTGCACCGCGCAGGCGCTGAACGCGCTCGGGGCGATGGTCCACCTCGCCTGGCTCGGCCGCGAGGGCTTCCGCGAGCTTGGTGAGTTGCTGGTCCAACGCACCGCCTACGCGCGCGAGCGCCTAGCCGCGGTTGGGGGGGTCGAGCCGCTGCACGGGGCGCCGGTCGTGCGCGAGTTCGCCCTGCGTCTCGACGCCCCGGTGGACCGCGTGCTCGAGCGGTGTGCCGAGCGCGGCATCGCCGCCGGCTACCCGCTCGGCCGGGACTATCCCGAGCACGAGGACGGCCTGCTGGTGGCGATCACCGAGCGTCGCACCAAGGCTCAGATCGACGACTTGGCCGAGGCGCTCGGCGCTGCAGTCGCCGCCGAGCGTGGCGAGTTTCCGGTCGATATGACGGGTAAGTCGCCACAGGGGGTCTCGTAATGGCGATGACCGAGACGCCGATGCAGCGCGAACGGGCGACGACGATCTACGAGAAGTCGAAGAGCGGCCGGCGCGCGGCTGTCCTTCCCGACGCCGAAGTCCCCGAGCAGCCCCTCGAGGAGCTGATCCCGGCCGACCTCCTACGCGCCACGCCGCCGCACCTGCCCGAGGTCGCCGAGCCCGAGATCGTCCGCCACTACAACCGGCTCTCGCGGCGCAACTTCGACCTCGACTCCGGCTTCTACCCGCTCGGCTCCTGCACGATGAAGCACAACCCGCGGCTCAACGAGCGGGTCGCGGCGCTGCCCGGCCACGCCCGCCTGCACCCGGCGCAGGATCCCAAGCGCGCCCAGGGAGCGCTGGAGCTGATGTACCTCCTGCAGGAGTCGCTTGCGGAGATCTGCGGCCTGCCCCACGTCAGCCTGCAGCCCTCGGCCGGCTCTCACGGAGAGCTCGCCGGCCTGCTGCTGACCCGGGCCTTCCACGCCGATCGCGGCGAAGAGCGGACCAAGGTCCTGGCCCCCGATACCTCGCACGGGACCAACCCAGCCTCGGTGACGATGGCCGGCTACGAGGTGGTCAAGGTGGCGACCAACGAGCGCGGCGGGGTCGAGATGGACGACCTGCGGGCGAAGATCGACGAGGACCCCGACCAGGTCGCCTGCCTGATGCTGACCAACCCCAACACACTCGGCCTCTTCGATCAGAACATCGCCGAGATCGCGGCGCTGATCCACGCGGCGGGGGGGACGCTCTACTACGACGGCGCCAACCTCAACGCGGTGATGGGGCAGTCGCGCCCCGGCGATATGGGCTTCGACATCGTCCATCTCAACCTGCACAAGTCCTTCAGCCAGCCGCACGGCGGCGGCGGTCCCGGGGCGGGTCCAATCGCAGTCTCCGAGCGGATCGAGCCCTTCCTGCCGCGGCCGCAGGTGGTGCGGCGCGAGGGCGACAACGGCGACGGCCCCAGCTTCGACCTCGACCTCGAGCGGCCCAAATCGATCGGCCGCCTGCGCGGTTTCCAGGGCAACTTCGGCGTCTTCGTCCGCTCCTACGCCTATATCCTCAGCCTCGGCGCCGACGGCCTCGCCGAGGCCTCGGAGACCGCGGTGCTGAACGCCAACTACCTCAAGGCGCGCCTCGCCGAGGGCCGCGCCGCCGATCGCCTGCCGATCGCCTTCGACCGCCACTGCATGCACGAGTTCGTCCTCTCCGGCAAGCCGATGAAGAAGGAGCTCGGCCTTGCCACCCTCGACCTCGCCAAGCGCCTACTCGACTTCGGCTTCCACCCGCCGACCGTCTACTTCCCCCTCCTGGTCGAGGAGGCGCTAATGGTCGAGCCGACCGAGACCGAGACCAAGGAGAGCCTCGACGCCTTCGCCGACGCGATCGAGCGAATCCTGGCCGAGGCCGAGGACGATCCGGAGATCGCCAAGAGCGCTCCGTATACGACCCCGGTCCGCCGCCTCGACGAGGTCAAGGCAACCCGCAAGCCGGTCGTGCGCCAGTCGCTCGGCTAGAGCTCGGGCAGCGTCTGCTGCAGCTCCAGCACCGGGGCGAAGAGGTCGCCGTGCTGCTCGATCCGCTTCAGCACGTCCGCCGCCTCGAAGACCAGTGAGTCGGCATCGTCGTTCTCCACCGCCCGTTCGACCTCGTCCCAGGCGACGGGCGTCGAGACGGTCGGGCGTTCGCGGGCGCGCAGCGAGTAGACGGCGATCGTCGTCTTGCGGCGATGGTTCTGCGACCAGTCGACGAAGACCTTGCCCTCGCGTTCGACCTTCTTCATTTTCGAGACGACCAGGTCCGGTGTCTGCTTCTCGAGCAGCTGGGCGATCGCTCGGGCCAGGGGTTTGGTTCCCCCGCCGTCGCCGTCATCTCCCTCATAGGTGACCTCGTCGTTGTTGAGCGGCGCGTAGACCTGCAGGCCCTTCGAGCCCGAGGTCTTGGGAAAGCACTCGAGGCCGAAATGGGCGAAGAGCTCGCGCAGGCGCAGCGCCACCTTGCAGCAGGAGAGGACTTCGGCGGGCGGGCCGGGATCGAGGTCGAAGGCAAGCACGGTGGGCTGGTCGAGCTCGTGCGCCAGCGAGAGCGAGGGGTGCAGTTCGATCGCCGCCAGCTGCGCCATCCAGACCAGCGTCGGCAGGTCTTCGCAGAGGCAGAAGTCGATCATTCCGGTGCTTGCCGACATCGGCGCGGTCTTCACCCAATCGGGCCGGTGCTTGGGGCAGCGCTTCTCGAAGAAGGCGGCGTCGGTGTCGTCGACGCCTTCCGGGAAGCGACGCAGGGTCAGCGCGCGGCCTCTCAGGTGGGGGACGATCGCCGGCGCCACCTTGGCGTAGTAGTCGACCACCTCGCCCTTTGTGAAGCCGGCTTTCGGGTAGAGCACCTTGTCGAGGTTGGTGAGTTTGAGCTCACGTCCCTCGACCTCGACCTGGCGGCTGGTGGCCACCGGCAGCTACTTCGAGGACTTCGACTTGGCCCGCGCGCCGGAGCGTTTTTTCGACGTGGCCTTTTTCGCCGTCGCGGGCTGTTTCTTTGCCGGTTTCTTCTTCGCGGCCCTGCCCTCGCGCTTGCTCTGCACGGCGGCGATGCTCTGCTCCAGCGCCGCCATCAGGTCGGGCGCCTTGGTCGCCTCGCGCTCCTCGCCTTCGGGGGCGACGACGACCTCCTCGCCGGCGGCCTTGCGTTCGATCATCGCCAGCAGCTGCTGGCGGTACTCGTCGCGGTAAGCGGCCGGGTCGAAGCTGCGGGTCAGCGAGTCGATCAGCTGCTCGGCCATCTGCACCTCGCGTTTGGCCACTTTCGGCTTTTCGGAGGGCAATACGTCGTCGAGCTCCGACGGCGGCACGACCTCGTCGGCGAAGCGCATCGTGGTCAGGGTCAGCACCCCGTCGCCGGGGCGGATCGCCGCCAGGCGCTCCTTGCTGCGGAAGACGAAGCGGGCGATCGCCACCTTGCCCGACTCCTCCATCGCCTCGGCCAGCAGCGAGTAGGCCCGCTCGGCGCCCTCGGCGGGGCCAAGGTAATAGGGACTGTCGAAGTAGATCGGGTCGATCTCGGCGATCTCGACGAAGTCCTGGACCTCGATCGCCCGCGACTTCTCCGGGTCGAGCGAGGCGAGCTCGTCCTTGGTGATCGGCACGTAGCGGTCTTTGGAGATCTCGAAGGCCTTGATGATCTTCTCGTAGGGGACCTCTTCGTCGGTCCCCTCGGCGACGCGACGATGTTTGATCCGGGCGCTGTCGGACTCGCGGATCTCGCGCAGCGCAATGCCCCGGCGGGCCACCGCGCTGTAGAGCTTCACGGGCACGTTGAGGAGCCCGAAGCTGATCGAGCCGCTCCAAATCGCTCTAGCCATCGGCATTCACCTACCCGATTGTTCCAGCCTGCCACTGCCGTGGCGGGCCCCGAGGCCCCGACGGGAGCCATCTTGCGCGCCGTTGGGCGTGTCTGACCTTGGCCACCCATATTGGGATTTAGATCAGGCACGCCCCAATCGGTCACGATGCCGATGTGCTGTTCGAGTTGAGCGAGGTCAGCCTGACCCGCGGCGATCGCCGCGTCCTCGACTCGGTCAGCGCCGGGATCGCGCTTGGCGCCACGGCGATCGTCGGTCCCTCCGGCGCCGGCAAGTCGACGTTGCTGCGGCTGCTGAACAGGCTTGTCGACCCCGACGCGGGGGAGATCGCCTATCGCGGCCGGCCGCTCGACACCTACGAGCCGTTGGCCCTGCGCCGTGAGGTCTCGCTGGTGCCGCAGCTGCCGGCGCTGCTGGAGGGAACGGTGGAGTCGAACCTGCGCTACGCCGCTGCTCTTGCCGGTAAAGAGCTCGATGCCGCCCGCTGCCTCGGCCTCGCCGGTCTCGACCCCGGGTTCGCCGGGCGCGACGTGGCCAAGCTCTCGGTCGGCGAGCAACAGCGGACGATGCTGGCCCGGGCGCTTGCTCAGGAGCCGGCAGTGCTGCTGCTCGACGAGCCGACCTCGGCCCTCGACCACGCCGCCCGCGACGCGATCGAGGCGACCCTCGCCGAGCTGCGCCGCGAGCTCGAGATCTCGGTTGTTCTGGTCAGCCACGACCCCGAGCAGGCGCGGCGCCTGAGCGACTGGGTGGTCCGGCTCGAGCAGGGCCGGGCGACCGAGGCCGGCCCGGTCGCCGAGGTAATGGCTTGAGCACCTCGATCCACCTCTCGCCGGGGCAGGTCGCGGCCTCGCTGGCGCTGGTCGCGCTCGCCGCCGCGATCTCCTTCTGGCAGAAAGCCGACCTCGAGCGCGACATCGGCATCGCCACCGTGCGCTCCTTCGTCCAGCTGACCGCGATCGGCTACGCGATCAAGCTGATCTTCGAAGCCGACACGCTCTGGCTCGTCTTCGGGTTGCTGGCGGTGATGGTGGTCTTCGGCGCACTCACCGCGCGCAGCCGGGCGAAGAAGGTGCCGGGCGCCTTCTGGCCGCTGCTGATCGCCCTGGCACTGGCCGGCGGCACCACCCTCGGGCTGGTCGTCGCCCTCGGCGTCTTCGAACCGACCGCGCGCTACCTGGTCCCGGTCGGCGGCATGGTGATCGGCAACGCGATGACCGCCTCGGCGGTGGCGCTCAACCGCCTCGGCGACGAGATCGCCGACTCGCGCGGCAAGATCGAGGCGACTCTGGCACTCGGCGCGACCGCTCAGGAGGCAGCGGCCCCGTTCGTCCGCCGCGCCCTGCGCTCGGGGATGATCACCCTGGTCGACTCGACCAAGACCACCGGCCTGATCTTCTTCCCCGGCACGATGGTCGGCATGCTGCTCGCCGGCGCCAGTCCGACCGACGCCGTCCGCCTGCAGCTGATCCTGCTCTACGCCCTGCTCGGCAGCGTCGCGATCGCCGGCCTGGTCGCGACGGGCCTCGCCTACCGCAACTTCTTCACCCCGGCCCAGCAGCTGCGCGAGCCGGGCGCCTAGCAGCACCACCCCTCGATCCGCGGGAACGGGGCCTGCCCGCGAAGGCCGGGCGAGAAGATCGAGGCGATGTTGCCAATTGCCTGGAGGCGATTCGCTTGCCCGACCGGGAGGAAGAGCCACTGATCGGCCGCCGGCCAGGCGAGCAGCAGGCGGCTGCCGTCGGGCGACCAGGCGAGTTGGTCGAGCCGTCCCGAGACCGTGAAGAGCCGCCTCGGAGGGCCGCCGGCCGGGTCGAGCAAGATCGCTTCGCTGCGCGGTCCGCCGACCCGGTTGTGCCTGCTCAGCAGCACCGCGATCGCCCGGCCGCGCGGCGAGAAGGAGGCGGCTCGAACGATCGCATCGCCGGCCAGTGGAATGCGACGGGCGCCGCCGAGCCGCAGGCCGGTGGCGAGCTTGTCGAGCCGCAACCGGCGCAGCCAGAGGCCGCGGGGAGAGATTTCCAGCAGGGCGCTGCCGTCGGCGGCCCAGCTGAGGGCGGTGACGCCTGGCGATGCGCCAGCCGATGCGAGCATCCGCGCCGTGTCGGTTTCGACGATTCGCAGCTTCCCGGCAGCATCGAGGTAGGCCAGCAGGTGCAGGCCCGGTGGGAACCAGGCCGGCGCCACCGCCGAGGCCGGTCCGAGGACATGGTTGCGAGTGCCGTCGGCATTGACGACTCGCAGCGTGCCTCCCGCCCGGTAGGCGATCCGGAAGCCGGAAGGCGACCAGCGCGGGTCGCTCACGGGCGCGCTTGCCGACACCGACCAGTGGGGTGTGCCGCCGGGCTCGATCGCGCTCAGCGTCCGCCCCGAGGCGGCGGCGACGAAGAGGCCGTGGGGGGACCAGGCGGCTTCGCCGTAGGGCCCCAGCAGGCGGCGCGAGCCGTCGGGACGCACGACCCACGGGCCGCGCCCGGATTGCACCAACAGCCGCCCGCCGCCGGGCACCTCGGTGAGCGCCGGCTCGGCGTGGCGAACGCCGGCGGTGAAGACCTCGCCGATCCAGCCCCGGACCGTGGCTCCGGCGGGGGAGAGGAGCAGCGCCGCGAGCAGGGCAGCGGCGGTCAGGGCTACGGCGAGGCGGGGCAGGACCGGGCGGCCCGCCGGGCGGCGCTCGGCGTAGGCGCCCTCGACCACGGCGAGGCCGCGGCGTTCGGCTTCCGCCGCGCCGGGGAGCGGCTCCTCGCGCAGCAGCGTGCGCAGGCGGTCCTCGTTCATCGCTCCACCTCGATTAGGTCGCGCAGGCGGTCGAGGCCGCGGCGCAGGCGCGAGTTGACGGTGCCGCGCGGCAGCTCCAGCATGCGGCCGATCTCACCCGGCGTGTACTCGAGCAGGTAGCGGAGCACGACCACGGCGCGCTGCTCGGGCGGCAGCTGCGCGAGCGCCGGCATCAGCTCGCCCGCGGCCGGCTCGCCGGTCTGGCCCGCGATGGTCTGGTTTTCGGGATCGCCGGCGCTGCGTCGCAGGGCCTCGCGGCGCCCCCAGTCGATTGCCCGGTTGACCACGATGCGGTGCAGCCAGGGCGCGAACGGCCGCCGGCGGTCGAAGCGGCCGAGGCTGTCGACCGCGGCGAGGAAGGCCTCCTGGGCGATGTCCTCGGCCGCCGCGGCATCGTGGACGACGAGGTAGGCGGCGCGCTGGGCGCGCTCCCAGTGCAATTCGTAGAGCGCCGCCAACGCCTCGCGCGAGCCCCGCTGGGCCTCCCGAATGAGCTTTCGCTCGCTGCCCTCAGCGCCCAAGCGTCACCTCTGCGGTGCAGCATCTCAATCTTCGCCCACCTGCGCCTCCCAGCGCCCGAGCCGATCGAGGGCGTCGTCGAGCCGCCCGGCAAGGCCCGGGGAAAGCGCTCCTCGGGGTAGCTCGACCACGTACGCGGCGCTGTTGCGAAAGTGGTGGTTCTGCCAATTCGGGCCGGTCCCCGCCGGCCAGCGCATGAGGCGGAAGGGGATATCGGCCAGGTGCGCGTAGAGCCGCCCCGCCGGCGCGCTCCGCCCCCAGGCCCGGACGAACGGCCCGCCGTTTCGGACCTGGTGGAACCAGATCGTCACCCGCGGGCGCAGCGCGCCGACGATCCGGGCGGCGAGGCGGGCTTCGGGCTCCGAGAAGGGATGGGGTCCGGAGTATTCCGCTGTATCGGGCTGCCCGCTCGGCCTCCACCCGGAGGGGAAGTTGCGATTGAGGTCGACGCCGCGCCCGTTCAGCCTGGTCGCGGCGGCGGTGCCGTCGGGATCGAGATTGGGGACGACGAAGACATTTGCGCGCGGATCGGGGCAGCCGTTGACCAGCGGCTCGATCCCACGGGCGGCGCACTCGTCGCCGTGGATGCAGGCGAAGACCAGCACGCGACCGCGGAATCGCGGGTCGCCGTATTGGCGCAGCCCGATCGGGCGACCCTGCAGCGATCGCCCCACCGTTCCGCCTCGCTCGACCAGATTGCCGGGATGGCGCGGGGCCCTGGTAAAGGCGAGGAAGCCGCTTGCCGTCGCGACCGGGTGGCTGCGCTCGCGTGTCAGTCGCTCGACGTTCACCGACAGCAGTGGCTTGCTGTGTGCGGGCACCTGGCCCGACCGAGGGGAGCGGGCGAAGACGGCGAGGCGGCGGCCCGCGCCGTCGAGGCGCAGCTTCAGCAGGTAAGGATCGTCGGCCAGGCGTTCGAGGCCCGGCAGGTCGACGCGGATCGTGCGTCCCGCGACCGTGTCGAGCGCGAGCAGGAAGGGCATGCGCTTATCGCCGTCGTAGAGAGCGAAGGCCCAGCGCCCGTCCGGGCCCGTCGCCGCACTGGCCGGCAGCCCGGACAGTGGGCCGGCGTCGCTGTCCGGCGCCAGTGGCTGGCGCTCGAGCCGTCCGTCATGAGCGTCGAGGACGCGGATGCCGAAATCGTCCGAGCCGGGGCCGTGCGTCCGGTAGTGCCTTAGATAGAGCTTCGAGCCGTTTGGCGAGATTGCCTGGAAGGCGAAGTACCCCGGCAGGTCGAGGCGGCGGATCGCGTGCCGTGGCCGATGCTGCCCCGGTCTGCGGGGGTGACGGAGGTAGACATCGGTGTCGAGGATCGCTACTCGGGTTCGCCGCGGTGGGTAGGCGCGCGTGAACCCGACCAGCGCCAGCACCCTGCCGTTGGCCGAGAGCCCGCCGGGGCTGCCGTCGAAGGCGGCTGCCGGGATCTCGTAGTTGCCCCGCAGGTACCACCAGCGATCGATCTTTCCGTTATTCGTCTCGATCCGCTCGACGATCGTCAGGGCCGGCCTGGTGCGTGGGTTGACCGAGACGTAGCGGTACGACCCGCCCTCACTTCCGCCCGGCGCCGCGATCACGCCCTGGGCGGCTCCGGTCGCCCCATATTCCTTCGCGACCGAGACTGCGGCGATGGCGAGGCTCGATGCCAGAGTGAAGAGGACGAGGCCCCGGAGCCGTCTCGCTATTCGTCGTTGTCCACTCACATGGGAGATACGCGCGAACGGGGCCTGGAGGTCCCCATCTCGCAAAAGGCCCGGCCAGGTGCCTGCCTACACTCATTCCGTGTCCCGCCAGCAGCGCCTCACCCTGGTCGCGACGATCCTCGGCTCGACCGTCGTCTTCCTCGACTCGACCGTGGTCAACGTGGCCCTGCCGTCGATCGCCGACGGGCTCGATGCCGGGCTGGCTGGCCAGCAGTGGGTGGTCGAGGCCTACATGCTCACCCTGGTCTCGCTGCTGCTGGTCGGCGGCTCGCTCGGCGATCAGTTCGGCCGGCGGCGAATGTTCGTCTGGGGGCTGATCGCATTTGGGGCTACCTCGGCGCTCTGCGCGATCGCCCCCACGGTCGAGATCCTGATCGCGGCCCGGGCGCTGCAGGGAATCGCCGGAGCGCTGCTGGTGCCGGGGTCGCTGGCGATCGTCGCCGCGACCTTCGAGGGCGCCGACCGCGGCAAGGCGGTGGGGACCTGGACCGCCTGGACCGGGATCGCGACGGTGATCGGACCGGCCGGGGGAGGGGCGCTGGTCGGGCTCACCTCCTGGCGCGCGATCTTCTGGGTCAACCTGCCGCTGATCGCGGCGACGGTGGCGCTGACCCTGCACTCGGTCAAGGAGAGCCGCGACCCCGACGCCTTCCGCGGCATCGACTGGTCGGGGATCGCGCTCTCGGCGGCCGGGTTCGGCGGCCCGGTCTTCGCCCTGATCGAGCAGCCGACTCGCGGCTGGAGCGACCCCGTCGTCTGGGTCCCGCTCCTCGCCGGCATCGCCTGCTTCGTCCTCTTCGTCCTGCACGAGATGCGCGCCCGCCACCCGATGCTCGACCTCGGCCTGTTCAAGATCCGCAACTTCGCCATCGCCAACCTGACCACGCTCTCGACCTACGCCGGGCTGATCGGCGGCCTCTTCTTCGTCGGCCTCTTCCTCCAGCAGGTCGCCGGCTACTCGCCGCTGGAGGCCGGCCTGGCGACAACGCCGATCTCGCTGATCCTCTTTTTCCTCTCGCCGCGCTGGGGCAAAATGGCCTCGGGGACCGGGCCGCGGCTGCCGATGACGATCGGCCCGATCGTCGGCGGCCTCGGCCTCCTGCTGATGCTCAGGATCGGCGCCAACGCCGACTACGTCACCGACGTGCTGCCGGCGATCCTCGTCTTCGGCCTCGGTCTCTCGGCCACGGTCGCGCCGCTGACCGCGACCGTGCTCGACTCCGTAGAGGAACGCCACGTCGGCATCGCCTCCGGCGTCAATAACGGCGTCTCCCGCGTCGCCGGCCTACTCGCGATAGCGATCCTCGGCGCGGTGATCTCCGGCTACTTCGGCTCGGCCCTGGACGGCAACCTCGGCAATCAACCACTCGGCCCCCGGGCGGAGCACATCGTCTCCGACGCCAAGGCCCAACCGCTGGCGGTGCCGAAAACCGGCAAGCTCCCACCAGGCCAGGCGACGCTGGTGAGTACCGCCTCGGCTGACGCCTCAACCTCCGCTTTCCACCTTGGCATCGGCATCGCCGGCGTCCTGATGATCATCGGTGGCGCCGTCTCCGGCGTTGGCATCGAGAACCCCCGCCAAAGAAGGGAAGCTCTCCCAAGCCGAGGGTCTGCCCAAGCTGGCGAGTGCGGTCACGGTGCAGACGCCGACCGCGCCCCAGAGCCGGCCGCCGACCCCGCTTAGCGCCAGGGACTGGCGCCTCAGAGGCGCCAGTCCCTGGCGCTCAAATAGGCTGCGCCCGTGGCTAAACCCATCGTCTTCTCCGGCATCCAGCCCACCGGCCGCAAGCACCTCGGCAACTACATAGGAGCGATCCAGCAGTACGTGGAGGGGCAAGACCGCGGCGAGCCGGCAATCTTCTGCATCGTCGACCTCCATGCGATCTCGGTCACCTACGACCCGGCCGAGCTGTGCGAGCGCCTCTACGACACCGCCGCGATCCTGCTCGCCGCCGGCCTCGACCCCGAGCGCTGCATCTTCTTCCGCCAGTCCGACGTGCGCGAGCACAGCGAGCTGACCTGGCTGCTCTCCGCGGTCACCTCCCACGGCGACCTCAATCGCATGACCCAGTTCAAGGACAAGTCGGCGAAGCAGGAACTGGTCTCCGCGGCGCTCTTCTTCTACCCGGTGCTGATGGCCTCCGACGTGCTCGCCTACAAGGCGACCGAGGTGCCGGTCGGCGACGACCAGCGCCAGCACGTCGAGCTGATGCGCGAGATCGCCCGCCGCTTCAAC
>DASYIY010000045.1:0-18733 GCA_035997045.1 Solirubrobacterales bacterium
GGCCGCGCCAACTCGGCGATCTTCGGCGATGCCAGGTGGCATCGCGAACGGGTCGCCGACGCGGTTCTGGCCGCGGCATCCGAGCCGGCAAACGCTTGAGCCGGGGCCGACGGTGAGCGCGCTCGATCGCATCTCCGTCGCCGCCATTGGAGTCTCCGCCACCGAGCTCGAGAGCGAGACCCTGCGCGCCGAGGCGGCCGGCGTCGAGTGCGTCTGGGCGCCGGAGCTGTTCCGCAGCGCCGTCACCCAGGCGGCCTTCCTGGCCGCGAAGACCGAGCGGATCGGGATCGCCACCGGGATCGTCTGGGCATTCACCCGCAGTCCCTTCATCCACGCGGTGACCGCGCTCGACATCGACGAGATGTCGGGCGGGCGCTTCCGGCTCGGGATGGGGGCGGGGGTCAAACGCCTCAACGAGACCTGGCACAACGCCGAGTACGGGCGGCCGGCGCCGCACCTGCGCGAGGCGATCGAGGCGACGCGGCTGATCATGCAGCAGGCCGGCAAGGGCGAGCCGATCCGCTACGAGGGCTCCTACTACGACATCGACATCAAGGGTTGGGTCCGCCCGCACCCGGCGGCGCGCGAGTCGGTGCCGATCTACACCGCCGGCGTGCAGGGCGGCATGTGCCGGATGGCCGGCGACGTGGCCGATGGCCTGATTGGCCACCCGATCCAGAGTCTGCGCTGGATCGACGAGGTCGTGGTCAGCTCCTTCGAGCAGGGCCTGAGCCGTTCCAGGCGCGAGCGCAAGGACTTCGACTACCTGCCCACCGTCTGCTGCGCGATCGACGACGACGAAGAGCGGGCGATCGACATGGCCCGCCGAACTATCTCCTTCTACGCCACGGTCAAGACCTACATGCCGCTCTGGGAGCTGCACGGCTTCGTCGACAACGCCGTCGCCGCCGGCGACGCCTTCCGCCGCGGCGACCTGGCTGGGGTCCCCGCCGCGATCAGCGACGAGATGGTCGAGACCTACTGCGCCGCGGGCCCGCTGGACAAGGTCCGCGCCCGGGTCGAGGCGACGGCCGAGCGCGCCGACGGCCTCTTTCTCACCCCGCCCACTTACTTCATCTCCCCGGAGGAGCTCTCCGAGTTCCAGAACCGCATCATCGACGCCTTCGGCCCGGACGCCTGACCGCTTCCTCGGAGTCCCGCCTGCTCGAAGTCCTCGCCCGCGTCCGCGAGATCCCGCCCGGCTTCGTCCGCACTTACGGCGACGTCTCGCCCGGCGCCCCGCGCTTCGCCGGCGCGGTCCTCTTCGAGTGCGACGACCCCGACCTGCCCTGGTGGCGTGTGGTCCGCGCCGATGGCTCCCTGGCCAAGGGCCCTCGCCAGCGCGCTCGCCTCATAGCCGAGGGCGTGCCGTTCCGCGGCGACCGCGTCGACATGGCCGCGGCGCGAATGCCGAACTAGCTACTCGTCGCGCGGGGTGATGCGGAAGGTCGAGACGACCTCGGCCTGCTTGGCCTCGGGGTGGACGACGTAGGCGCTGGGGCCGCCGCCGAACCAGCCGGAGCTCTCGTTGTCGGCGACGAAGATGCCCGGGTGGTGCTTGCCGTTGCCGTCCTCGACCCAGACCTTGTCGCCCTCCTTGAACCCGTGCTCGATCTCGTCGCTCATGCGAGTCAGCCTAGCCGTTGCGATGCGGCCCGGCCCCTCTGGTGGCAAGAGGGGCCGGGCTTCTGCATCGCCCCCCGTCTATGGGCAGACGACGATCAGGTGAAAGTCGGCGTCTGCGTCAGCTCCTTTTTCATCGCGGGTGCGGACTTCGATCGCGTTGGGATTGGCCGGCGAGGTGTTGGTCTGGGCGTAGCCCGGCCCCGGCACCGTCGTGCCCGCGTTGTCGCGGCCCGCGACGTTGGCGCAGCCGCTGATGTTGATCGGGAAGGCGACGGTGACGGCGCCGCCGCCCTCGGTCGCCGTGATCGTGGTGTCGCTGGCTCGCGCAAGCGCCGCGTTGCCCGCTCCGGCCGGGTTGTTGACCACGGCCCAGTAGGTGTGAGAGGCCCGCTGCGCCGACGGCACCACGCCGAGCTTGTTGGTGTTGATCTGGTAGCCGGTGAGCGTCTTGTGCTTGAGCTTGCCGCCCCCGATCGTCTGCTTCTTGATCGCGCCGCCGTTGATCGTCTGCGCCGCGTAGGCGGTTCCTGCCAGCGCGACGATCAGGGCGATGATCGCCACCACCATCGCCGGCGACGGCCGCCTATTCGTCAGCTTCCTCATCGAGACTCCCTTCCCGGGGTTCGCTTCGCGTTTTCGAAGCCTGCCTTGCCGCTACCCCTCGAGCCGGGCGACAAAACGCTCGAATGCAGCCATATCGGTCACGGCGGGCCCGTGGCCGGGGAGGATCAAGGCGGGATTGAGATCGGCGAGCTTGCGGATCGAGCGGCGATTCTCGACTGGGTCGGGAGTCAGGTCCGCCGGTGGCTCGGCGAGGCGGGCGCGCATCGTCACGTATGTGATGTTCCTGATCACGTCGCCGCAGATCGCGACCCGGTCGGATTCGCGCCAGAAAATCACCTCGCCGAGCGCGTGGCCCGGAGTGTGGATCACGCGGAACCCAGCCACCTCGTCGCCCTCCCGCAGAACCCGATCGACCTTGTGCGGCGGACCCTCCCAGAGGCGGGCGAAGGTCCTTGCAAGCGGATGCTGCGTCGCCGAAACCGGGCGGCGCCCCTCCATCGCCTCGACATCATCCTCGTGGCAGGCGAGCGGAATGCCGCGCTCTTCGCAGACGACCTTCGCCGATCCCTGATGGTCGGCGTGGACGTGGGTCAGCGCCAGCATCGATATCTCGCGACCGGCGAGTTGCTTGCGGATCCGCCCCGCGTCCCAGCTCCGGCCGGCGTCGATCAACACGTCCTCAGCCAGGTAGACGTTGATCAGCGGTCGCGGGAATTGGTCGAGCCGCCAGACACCCGGTGCGAGGCACTTCATCAGTGCTTGCCGATTCCCATCGTTCCGCGCGGGTCGCCGCTGTGCTCGGCCAGGTCTTCGAGCTCGGCGATCTTGCGCTCGCCCTCGACCCGGGCCGGGTGGCCGACCGGGAGCGGCTCGATCAGGCGACGAATCCGATTGCGGACCTGGAGCGCGAAATGGGGAGTCGAGGCGCCGGCCAGGGCACGGATGTCCTCGGCGCTGACCTCGTGGGCGCCGCCGAGCAGGTCGGGGCTCTCGGCCTCGCTCATTCTTCGCCCCCGATCCTTGCCAGTTCGGCGAGCTGGTCGATCTCCGCTTGCTGCTTCACGTCGATGGCCTCCTGATCTCCGATTACCCAAACGTGGTTGTAGAAGGCGCGCGTCGGGTCGGTGGTGTA
This sequence comes from Solirubrobacterales bacterium, assembly GCA_035997045.1. GTDB lineage: Bacteria > Actinomycetota > Thermoleophilia > Solirubrobacterales > 70-9 > VRUE01. Next base: position 3,323 of record DASYIY010000045.1, read on the forward strand.
GCCCGGCTTGACGTCGAGCAGGTATTCGCGCAGCGCCTTCGGCAGCGTATCGGCGTCGTCGCTGAGCAGCAGCGGTCCCCAGGTGCCGGAGGCCGAGAGCGGTGCGGAGACCGCCGCGTCGAGCGGCGAGTCGCTGCGAGCGATGACGAAGCCGTGGCCGGGATCGTTGATATTCCAGCCGAAGTCGCCGCTGCTGTAGCGGGCGAGGGCGATCGCGTTTTCGACCGGGTCCTCGCCGGAGACCCGCCGCACCTTCTTGTCGACCTTCGCCGCTTCGCGCACCACCTCGGAGGAGATCGCCGAGGACGGTCCGAGCACGTAGACGGGGACCTTGGGATGGAGCGCCAGCGCCTTCAGGGTCGGCGTCGGCAGCTTCTTGGCGCCGCTGAATAGCACCGGGTCGCCGGACCGTGCCGCCCAGGCGGCGGCGGGCATCGCAAAGCCCGGTTCGTCTTCGGGAGCAAGGACGATCTGCTGCGGCGGGCTGCCGGTCAGCTTTTCCCGCAGGGAGGCGAGCGCCGCCGCGAGCGCCGCGGGACTGGACCCTTTGACCCGCATCGCTTTCAATCCGTCGGGCGAAGGCGCGTCGCCGATCGCGAATGCCTGAGCGCCCCCGGTGTCTTTGCTCCCCTGCGGGTCGAGGGCTTCGAGAGCTTGCGACGTCGCGTCGGGGAGGTCTCCCCCGGAGGAGACCAGCAGCGGCGCCTGTAGCGGCGGCGCCATCAGGGCCGCGGCGGCGATCGCCCCCTGCCATTCCCCTTCGTCGACGATCGTCACCGCCGCCGGTCGCTGTGCCACGGTCGCCGACGGGAAGACCGCCAGTGCCACGCCGGCGGCGGTCGAGGCGGGATCGGATCCGCCGACCCGGGTCGTGTTGTTGGTCGCGAAGGATGGATAGCCGAGTTCTTCCGCCGCCGCCGCGGTTGGCGTCTGCTTTTCTTCGCTCGCCTTGGGCAGCGGCGCCGAGACCGGCGCGGGCTTGCCGGAGTCCTTATTGGAGTCGCCGCCACCGAGCACCGCGGCGAGGAGGAAGACGACGGCCACGACGACGAGGCCGGCGACGGCCTTCAGCGCGGCCGGGACCGGTTTGCGGGACCGCTTTGCCGGCTTGGGCGCAGCGGGCTCGGCCGGCTTGCGTTTCGGCTCCGCTTTGGTTTTCGGCGCCGTCGCCTCGGTCTCTGCCGGCGGCGGGCCGTCGGCCGGCTTCGCCGTTGCGTCCGATGGCGGAATCTCGGCATTGATCGGCTGCTTCCTGGCCACGACCGGGAAAGCTACAGGCGAAGCAGTGGCTGGCTGGTCAGCTAACCTTCTTGAAACTGGTTGACTGACCAGTCAATCAATCGCAGGCCACAGGCTTAGAGCTAAGAGGGGATCGAATGGATTTCGCACTGAACGAGGAGCAGCAGGAGTACAAGGAGCGCTGCCGGACCTTCGCCCGCGAGGTGATCAGGCCCGCGGCCCGCAAGCACGACGAAGAGGAGAGCATCCCTTGGGGTGTGATCAAGGAGGCCCGCAAACAGGGCTTTGGCGGCCTCGAGGGCATCCAGCGCTCGGCGGGGGATTCCGAGGGCCAGATGCAGGTGATCTCGGCCGAAGAGTTCCACTGGGGCTGCGCCGGCATCGCCCTGGCGATCTCCGGCTCCGGCCTCGCCGCGGCGGGCATTGCATCGTCCGGCACCCCGGAACAGATCGGCCAGTGGGTCCCCGAGTGCTTCGGCAGTGGCGATGAGATCAAGCTCGGTGCCTACGCGGTGACCGAGCCGCAGGCCGGCTCGGACGTAAAGAGCCTGAAGACAACCGCTAAGCGCGACGGCGACGAGTGGGTCCTCAACGGAACCAAGGTCTTCATCACCAACGGCGGCATTGCCGACGTCCACGTCGTCGTCGCCACCGTCGACCCAAGCCTCGGTACGCGCGGCCAGGCCTCCTTTGTGATCGGCAAGGACACGCCGGGCCTGAGCCAGGGCAAGAAGGAGTCGAAGCTCGGCATCCGTGCCTCGCACACCGCCGAGATCGTGCTCGACGACTGCCGCATCCCGGTCGAGAACCTGCTCGGCGGCGAGGAGAAGCTGGAGAAGAAGCTCGAGCGCGGCCGCTCCGGCCAGAAATCTCGCGGCGGCGCCGACGCTCTGGCGACCTTCGAGATCACCCGGCCGCTGGTCGGTGCCTCGGCCCTCGGCATCGCCCAGGCCGCCTATGAGTGGACCCTGGAGTACCTCGACGGGCAGACCGAGGGCGGCAAGCCGGTCCTGCAGGAGCAGCGCATCCAGCAGACCCTCGCCGACGTTGCCACCGAGATCGAAGCCGCGCGCCTGCTGGTCCAGCGCGCCGCCTGGATGGGCCGCAACGGCGTCCCGATGCGAGGCGGCCAGGGCTCGATGTCGAAGCTCAAGGGCGGCGACGTGACGATGTGGGCGACGACGACGCTGATGGACCTGGTCGGCCCCTACGCCTGGAGCAAGGATTGCCCGCTGGAGAAGTTCTTCCGCGACGCCAAGATCTACCAGCTGTTCGAGGGCACGGCGGAGATTCAGCGCATGGTCATCTCGCGGATGCAGGCTCGCGAATATGCCGAGCGGCTTGGTTATGCCGCTGAAGTCGCCGAGCAGGCGATGAAGCCGGCCGAGCCGGCAAAAGAGCCGGTTCCGGCGTAAGGGTGGGGACCTATCCCGGTAGGGGTTGCACTTAACTTTTTCGGTGGAGAGTGGCCTTCTGACGCCGCAAGGTCACGCCGAAAAAGTACAAGACGTTTCACCCCTACCGGGATAGGTCCTAAGCTCGGGGCGTGCACTCTCACTCGCATTCGCACGGGCTGGAAGCGCGGCGCGGCGACAGTCGGCGGCGGATGTGGATTGCTTTGGGGATCAATGTTGCGATGCTGGCTGCCGAGGCGGTTGGCGGTGTTCTCACCGGTTCGCTTGCCGTGCTTGCCGATGCCGGGCATCTGCTTTCCGACGTCGGCGCCATTGGGCTAGCGCTCTTCGCCGCCGCGCTTGCCGCCCGTCCTGCCGCTGGCCGGATGACCTTTGGTTACCAGCGCTCGGAGATCCTGGCGGCGCTGGTCAACGGGCTGCTCCTTGTCGTCGTCGCGATCGCGATCGCCTTTGCGGCGATTGGCCGCCTCGGCGATCCGCCGCAGATCGACGGCCTCGGCGTGCTCGGCCTTGGCCTGCTCGGCCTGTTCGGCAACGTCGCCGCGACCGTGGTGCTGGCCCGGGGCGAGAGGGAGGACGTCAACCTGGAGGGGGTGCTGCGCCACAGTGCCGCCGATGCACTGGGCTCGCTCGGGGTGGTTATCGCCGGCGCCTTCGTTCTCGCCGGCGGCTCCTCGATCGTCGACCCGATTGTCAGCCTGGCGATCGCCGCGCTGATCCTGGCCTCATCCTGGCGCCTGATCGCGGAGCCCGTCGGGGTGCTGATGGAGGCGGCCCCAACGGGTGTCGACGTCGATGCCGCCGGGGCGGCGATCTGCGAAGAGGACGGTGTGCGCTCGGTGCACGACCTGCACATCTGGACCGTGACCTCGGGCTTCGGCGCGCTTGCCGCTCACGTCGTCGTTTCCTCCGAGTGCGATCGCGACCTGGTCCGGCGCCGGATCGAGCTGCTCCTGCACGAGCGCTTCGAGATCGACCACACCACGTTGCAGGTGGAGGAGCAGGCTCCCGAGCGGCTTCTGCACGTCGAGAACGCCCCCGGCCAGGGCTGATCGCAAGCCCGGTTGCAGGGCTAATGCCCTGCAACTTGCGGCATCTCGACTCGGCTAGCCTCGCCCGACGATGCTCAAGACTCGCCTTGCCCTGGCGGCTGTCCTGGCCGCTGCGGCGGCGCTGGTAGTGCTGCTCGTGGCCAGCAGCGCGGCGCCCGCCCAAGACCTCGAATCGAAGCTCGACGCCAAGGAAGCGAAGCTCTCCAAGGTGCGCGAACGGAAAGGCGTGCTGACCACGACGATCTCCAGCTTCGGCGACAAGATCGACCGGTTGACGAGCGAGGTGGCGACGCTGCGCAACCACGAGGCGGCGGTGCGCGTCCGCCTCGACGCCAAGCAGACGGAACTGGACCGGGCAGAAGCGCAGCTCGGCGTCGCCAAGAAACGGCTGGCGGTGATGAGGGCCCACCTCAAGCGCGCCCTGGTGGCGCTACGCGAGCGCCTCGTCGCGATCTACGAGACCGGCACCCCCGACGTGCTCAGCGTCCTCGTCGGCGCCAACGGCTACGACGATCTTGTCGACCGGACCGAATACCTCAACCGGATCCACGGCATGGACGAAGCGGTAGTCGGCCGCGTGCGCGACCTGCGCGACCGGGTGAGGCAGACGGTGACCCGTCTGCGGACGGCCAAGGACACGATCGAGACGGCCCGCGACGCGATCGCCGCCGAAGAGCAGACGCTGGCCAGCGCGCGCACCGCGGTTCAGCGGCGCCAGTCGGCACTGGTGTCGGCTCGCAGCGAGCGGCTGGCGGCGCTGCGCGAGATCCGCAAGCACGAGGAGGAGCTGGACGGATCGGTGGCGGCGATTCAGGGCAAGATCGCGGCGCGGCTGGCCGGCACCGGCTCGGTGCCGCTACCGGCGGGGCCGATCCAGGGCGGCAACGGCAGCGGCCTGATCTGGCCGGTCAGCGGTCCCGTCGTCTCTGGCTTCGGATCGCGCACGATCAACGGTCGGTACGAGTACCACCCCGGGATCGACATCGCTGTCCCCAGCGGCACGCCGATCCGGGCGGCGGCGGCAGGGACGGTGATCTTCACCGAGCCCGAGGCGAGCAGCGGCGGCTATGGCAACTACACCTGCATCGATCACGGCGGCGGTCTCTCCACCTGTTACGCCCACCAGGAGAGCTTCGCCGTCTCCGCTGGCCAGCAGGTCTCCCAGGGACAGATCATCGGTTACAGCGATTGCACCGGGTACTGCTTCGGCCCGCACGTTCACTTCGAGGTCCGGATCGACGGCGAAGTGACCGATCCGATGGCATATCTCTAGGTCACCCGTCCGCGTATTACTCAGATTCCTCAGAAAACCAAATATTGGGTATGTCCGGATGGTTCCATCCTGCGACCCTGGGTAGCAATCGACCCACGGAGGCACTTCGATGGTTCGCCAGGCCCACACTTATCTTGCCGGTGCCGTTTCGGGCACGGCCCTGATCGCAGGGGCCGTTGTCGCCTTCGTCTTGCTCGTTTCCCTTCAGGCTCTGAAGGATTGGCCCCTGGCCGGCCTTGGCGGGGGGAGCGATAGCTCGGCGGTCTCCAGCGGCCACCCGGCAACGGGAGCGGGCGCAGTCCCTGTCACGGTCGCCGCCGGAGCGGGCGTGGCTCGCGCGCGGCGCCCGGGCACGAATGGCAACGCGGGGGAGGGGCAGCAGCGCGCCGGCCAAAGCAGGCAGCAGATCGCCGCCGCAACGCCCGGCTCCTCTGCGGCGCCCACGCCTGGCTCGCCGAGCGCTGAAGCTCCCGCGTCGAATCCGGCAGGTGGCGGTGGCGCTGCGGACCCCATCGGCCAGCCGACTTCATCGAGCTCCAGCGGAGGGGGAGGCGGTGCCGGTGGAGGGGGAGGCGGCGGCCCGGTTTCCTTGCCTGGGATAGGCGGCTCGGGTGGCGGCGGCTCTGGGACGTCCACCTCTGGAGCGGTGACCGGGGCGGTCAACAACACGGTCACCGGCGTCGATCAGACGCTCGGCGGGACCCTTGGTGAAACCGGCGTAACCAAAGTCACCAAAGAAGTTGTCAACAACGTCGCCGGCCCCGAATCGACGGTCGGCGAAATCGTCGACAAAGTCAGCGAAACGGTCAACGGCCTGCTCGGCGGCAAACGCTAACGCCGCCTGCCCGACACCACCACCCGCCGCTTCCCTCCTAACCGTCACAATGCCCGCCTATGGCGGAGCACGGACAGGCGGGCGCGGTGGCGGATCCGATCGCCGGTTCCCCGGTTTACCCAAATGGGAGTCGCGTCAACGAGCGCGGTCGCCTCGAGATCGCCGGCTGCGACGTGGTCGAGCTGGCCGAAGAGTTTGGCACCCCTGCCTACATCTACGCCGAAGATGACATGCGGGCCCGGGCCCGGGCCTACCGCAAGGCCTTCGAGCGTGGCGGCGGTGGCTCCGAGATCCTCTTCGCCAGTAAGTCGCTGCCCTGCACCGCCGCCTACCGGCTCTTCTCCGAGGAGGGCCTCTCCGCCGACGTCGCTTCCGGTGGCGAGCTGCACATGGCGCTGCGCGCCGGCTTCGACCCCGCCCGCATCCACATGCACGGCAACAACAAGAGCGAGCAGGAGATCCTCTTCGCGGCACGCTCCGGCGTCGCCCACCTGATCCTCGATTCCTTTGACGAGATCGAGCGCTGCGAGCGGCTGCTCGATTCGCCGCAGGACGTGCTGATTCGCGTTACGCCCGGGATCAAGCCCTCCACCCATGACTACGTGCAGACGGGCCAGCTCGACTCGAAGTTCGGCTTCGGGCTCGCCGACGGGCTCGCCGCGCGGGCGATCGAGCGCGTGCTCGGCTCTGACGTGCTCAATCTGACCGGCCTGCATGCCCACATCGGCTCGCAGATTTTCGAGCTGGAGCCCTACCGGCTGGCGATCGAAGCGCTCGGTGAGTTGGCCGGCGCGTGGTGCAGGATCGTCAACGTTGGCGGGGGTCTCGGCATCGCTTACCTGGCCGCGGACGAACCGCCCTCGATCGATGCCTACGCCGAGGTCAAGCTGCGCGGCGTCGCCGACGTATTCGGCGAGGACGTGCGGATTCTGGTCGAGCCCGGCCGCTCGCTGGTAGGCAACGCCGGGGTCACCGCATACCGCGTCGGCACGGTCAAGGAGATCCCGGGCATTCGCACCTACGTCGCCGTTGACGGTGGCATGTCAGACAACATGCGGCCGATGCTCTACGGCTCCCGCTATGAGGCGCTGATCGCCGATCGCGCGGCGGATCCCGCCGACAGCCCGGCGACGATCGCCGGCATGCACTGCGAGTCCGGCGACATCGTCGTTCGCGATGCGATGCTCGCCTCGCCGGCCGTCGGCGACGTTCTCGTTACGCCCGCAACCGGCGCTTACGGCTACGCGATGGCGAGTAATTACAACGGCGTGCCGCGGCCGCCGGTGCTCTTCTGCCACGACGGCGAGGCCCGTGTCGTCGTGCGTCGCGAGACCTACGAGGACCTGACCCGGCGCGATGCCTGAGCCGGTTCGAATCGGGCTGCTCGGTCGCGGCACGGTCGGTGGCGCTTTCGCCGAGCTGGTCGCCGCCCGCGCCGAAGCGGTCGAGGCGGCCACCGGCCGCCGTCCCGAGATCTCCGGCGTGCTCACCCGCGACGACGGCGACTTCGGCGCGATTCTCGAGCGCTCCGACCTGATCGTCGAGCTGATCGGCGGCACCGATCCGGCTCGCGACTACGTGCTCCAGGCGTTGCGCGCCAAACGCCCCGTTGTCACCGCCAACAAGCAATTGCTCGCCCAGCACGGCGAGGAGCTCTTCGACGCCGCCCGCGAGGCGGGCGTGCAGCTGCGCTTCGAGGCGGCGGTTGCCGGGGTGATCCCGATCGTACGGGTGATCCAGGAGAGCTTCGGCGTGACCGAGATCGCCAAGGTCTTCGGCATCGTCAACGGCACCACCAACTTCATCCTCAGCGAGATGGCCTCGACCGGCGCTCCCTACGAGGAGGTTCTCGCCCGCGCCCAGGAGCTCGGCTACGCCGAGGCCGACCCGACCGCCGACGTCAGCGGCGCCGACGCGGCGGCGAAGATGGCGATTCTCGCCCGGCTCGCCTTCCACACTCCGGTGACGCTGGACGAGGTCTCCTACGAGGGGATCGAGCAGATCAAACCGGGGGACCTCGCCTACGCCAAGGAGCTCGGCCTCTCGCTGAAGCTGCTCGGCGTCGCCGAGCGCCGCGAGGGCGGCGTCAGCGTCCGCGTCTTCCCCTGCTTCCTCTATGGCGGCCACCCACTTTCCCCGGTCGAGGGCCCTTTCAACGCGGTCATGGTCGAGGCGCCGGAGATCACCGAGGTGACGATGTCTGGGCCTGGGGCCGGCGGCGTGCAGACCGCCTCGGCCGTGCTCGGCGACCTCGTCTCGATCCTCAGCGGCGACGCGCCGGTGCACGAGACCCGCGAGAAACTGCCGATGGTCAATGACGTCGCTTCCTCCTTCTACCTGCACCTGGCCGTCGCCGACCGGCCCGGCGTGTTGGCCCAGATCGCCCAGGTGCTCGGCGACAAAGACGTCTCGGTCAAGAGCGTGGTTCAGCGTGGGGTGGGCGAGGACGCGCGCCTGGTGATGGTCGTCCACGAGTGCCTCGAGTCGCGCTTCGCGGCGGCGCTGGAGGCGATCGTCGGCCTCGACGTGCTGCGGGCGCCGCCGCGCTCGATCCGGGTGATCGCGGAGGAGTTCGGTTGAGTCCGGCGCCGTTGATCGAGCGCTACAGGGATCGCCTCTCGCTGGAGCCCGGCGACCCGGTGGTCACCCTGAACGAGGGCTCGACGCCGCTGGTCGAGGCGCCGCGGCTATCCGAGCGGCTCGGCGTGCGCGCCTACCTCAAGTTCGAGGGCGCCAACCCGACCGGCAGCTTCAAGGACCGGGGGATGACCGTGGCGGTATCGCGGGCAAAGGGGAGGGGAGCGGAGGCGGTGATCTGCGCCTCGACCGGCAACACCGCCGCCAGCGCCGCCGCCTACGCCGCCCGCGCCGGCATGCGCGGCGCGGTGATCGTTCCCGAGGGCAAGATCGCGATCGGCAAGCTCGCCCAGGCGCTGATGCACGGTGCCCGCGTCGTCGCCCTCCAGGGCAACTTCGACGACGCCCTGCGGATCGTCCGCGACCTCGCCGACAAGCACCCGATCGAGCTGGTCAACTCGGTCAACCCGCACCGGATCGAAGGGCAGAAGACGGCCGCCTTCGAGGTGGTGGAGGAGCTGGGGGAGATGCCTGGGGCGCTGGCGATCCCAGTAGGCAATGCGGGCAACGTGACCGCTTATTGGCGTGGCTTCCAGGAGATAGGAGAGCGCCAGCTCGACAAGCTGGAGGTCACCAACGCCCCCCCGATTCTTTATGGCTTCCAGGCTGAGGGCGCGGCGCCGCTCGTGCACGGCGAGCCGGTCGCCAACCCGGAGACCGTTGCCTCGGCGATTCGGATCGGCAACCCGGCGCGTTGGGAGGAGGCAATGGCGGCCTTCACCACCTCGCGCGGTCGTGTCGCTGCGGTCTCCGACCAGCAGATCCTCGATGCCTATCGCTGGCTCGCCGCCAGCGAGGGAGTTTTCTGCGAGCCCGCTTCCGCCGCTTCGGTGGCCGGCCTGCTCGCCCACGGCCTGCCCGTGGCCGAGGGCGCGCCGCCGCCCGAGTCCGTCGTCTGCGTGCTCACCGGCCACGGCCTCAAGGACCCCGACACGGCCCTCTCCAAAGCCCCGCCGGTGATCAACTGCGAGAACGACCTCAGCGCGGTCGAGCGCGCCGTCTTCGCGTGACCACGCGCCGCCGCCTCGTCCGCGTTCCCGCTTCCTCGGCCAACCTCGGCCCGGGCTACGACGTGCTGGCAGCGGCGGTCTCGCTCTTCCTCGAGCTGGAAGTCGAGGAGACCGGCGAGTTCTCGCTAGATCCCGGCGGCCTCGAGGTCTCGACCGGCCGCGACAACCTGATTGTCCGGGCCTTCGAGACGCTTCACCCCGCCGACGGGATCGCCTTCCGGCTGAAAAGCGATATCCCCCTGGCGCGGGGCCTCGGCTCCAGCGCCGCGGCGATCGTCGCCGGTCTCTTCGCCGCCGACCACCTCTTTGAGCTGGCGCTTTCCAAGCAGGAGATGCTGGTCAAGGCGACCGAGTTCGAGGGTCACCCGGACAACGTCGCCGCCGCCATATACGGCGGCTTCGTGATCTGCGGGCCTGGCGAGGGGGATGCCCCGAGCGCAGCCCGCTTCGATCCTCCGGGAGGACTCGAGGGCATCGCCGTGATCCCGGCCGAGGAGGTCTCGACCGAGCGCGCCCGCGAGGCGATCCCGGCGGAGGTCCCGCTCGCCGATGCCGTGGCCAATGTCTCCGCAGCCTCCCGCCTCGTCCTCGGCCTGCAGCGAGCCGACCTCGACCTCGTCGGAGCGGGCCTGGTCGACCGCCTTCACCAGCCACACCGCCGCGAGCTCTACCCCCGATCGATGGAGCTGGTTGACGACGCCGCTGACCTGGGTGCCCTGGGCGCAACGATCTCGGGTGCCGGCCCCACAGTCCTCGTCTGGACCACCTGGCAGGAGGCCGGCAACGTCGCCGAGGCCCTCGAGCAACGCTGCGCCGGCTGGGCCGAGGTCCGCCGCCTCCCCTTCTGCCCCCACGGCGCCGATGTCCCTGAGCTTTAGTCGCAAGCGCCCGGAGCGGCGGTTACGATCATCGCGTGTCCGTAAGGCTGAGATTGATCGGCGCGCTTGCCGTTGTCGGCGCTTTACTTATTGCCCCGGCCAGTTCGCAGGCGACTCTTGTCTTTACGCGCAACCCATTCAGTCCGACTGTCTATGTGGCGAACGACAACGGCTCGTCCGCGCGGAAGCTCGGCGCGGGCTCGAATCCTCGTGTTTCGCCGGATGGGCAGACGGTCGCCTTCTACCGCATCGGCAAAGGCAATCAGCCGTCTGAATTGATGGTTGCCGCTGCCTCCGACGGCGTAGCGAAAAAGCTGGCGAGCGGATGGCAGGACCCCTTCGTTTTCACCTGGTCGCCCGACTCGACCACGATCGTCGTGCTGCTCGGCCCTGAGGTCGGCAAGCAGCGCCTGACGTTGATCGACGTGGCCAGCGGCGCCCAGCGGACGGTGGCCAGGGGCTTCTTCAGCGGCGTCAGCTTCGCACCCAGCGGCGGCCAGCTCGCCTATGGGCGCTCGACCAGCGAATTCGGCTCCAAGAGCGACATCTACAGACTCGACATCCTCCCCCCGGGGGCGATGAGTGTTGCCGCCGAACAGCCGCAGCGACTGACGACCGATCACCGCTCGTCCAGTCCGCTCTGGGGGTCCAACGAAACGATCGTCTTCGTCAAGCACCTCGGCGAAAAGACCCGCAAGTACGGCCCCAAGAACGACCTCTTCCTGATCAATCCGAACGGCAAGCGGGTCAAGCGGCTGACCAACACCAAGGTCGAGCCGCTGCTCTCCGGCCTCAGCCCGACCGAGTGGTCTGCAAGCGGCAACCAACTGCTGACTGAGTTCGGCGGCCAGGACACGACCTATGCGGTCACGGTCAATCCGAAGACCGGCGCGGAACGGGCGCTGACCAAGGAACGCGAGGTCGGCTTCGTCGGCACCGCGCTCTCCAAGGACGGCAAGCTCGTGCTCGGCAGCCTCGGCGGCTTCGAACCCGGGCCGGGCCACAAGGTCGTCACAATTCCTTACTCGGGCGGCAAGCCCAAGGTGCTCGCCAACAACGCTTCCGAAGCCGACTGGAGTCGCTGACGATGGCCGGGTTCACGATCAAGCATCGCGACGAGTTCGAGTCGATGGAGGGGTCGGGGGACTCGACCTGGCGCCTGGCCCGCAAGGCGCTCGGCACCTCGACCTTCGGCTTCAACCTGGTCGAAGTCGATCCCGGCGGCCAGATTCCCGAGCACGATGAGGCCGAGAGCGGCCAGGTCGAGCTCTACGTCGTGCTCGAGGGCGAGGCGGTCCTGCGGATCGACGGGGAGGACCACCCGGCGCCGGCCGGCACCTTCGCCTCGATCGAGCCGCCGGTCAGCCGCACGATCCTCAACCGCTCCGAGGGTCCGGTGACCGCCCTGCTGGTCGGCGTTCACCCGGCCGGCGAGTTCCAGCCATCAGGCTGGGCCTAGGCTTCGGACTGGTGCCGATTTTGTCCCTATTTGCAGGGAAACGAGAATTTGTGGCGACGGCGGCTCTGGCCGCCCTATAATTCTGCGACTCGTCAACCCGTCGCGCGCCCGCTCGAAGAAGGCGTGGAAACCGGGAGGTCAGCATGTCCAACACCCAGTCCCGTGAGCTTCACGGTGAGGGCGGTCCCGTCCGCTACTCGCCAGAGCGTGCCTACCGGCCGCTTGTCTCGCCGCCCAGCGTCGAAGACAAGGATGCCTGTGCGATCTACGCCTCGGTCCGCAAGGACGCGACGCCGAGCCACGCGCCGATCGCCCTGGCGATCCCGGCCCTGCAGAAAATGCTCCACCGCGCCGGCAACGTCGACGGCGAGGGCGACGGCTGCGGCCTGCTACTCGACCTTCCCCGCAAGATCTGGGCCGAGGAGGTCCGCTCCGGCGGCCACGACCCCTCCCTGACCCTCGACGACGCCTTCGCCGTCGCCCACATCTTCGTCGAGCGCTCGCAGGACCTCGAGCGGATCCAGCACGACGCCCGCGAGTTGCTCGGCAACGGCGGCTTCCGCATCCTCGCCGAGCGGATCGGCGTCGTCGACTCGCCTGCCCTCGGTCCGACCGCGCGCGAGGAGGAGCCCCACTTCTGGCAGCTCGCGGGCCTCGTCGCCGACGCCTCGCGCCGCGACCGCGTCCTCTTCGACCTGCTGATCGAGCTCGAGCAGCGCCTCGATGTCCACGTCCCGTCCTTCTCGGCGACGACCTGTGTCTACAAGGTGATGGGCGCGCCGAAGATCCTCGGCGAGTACTACCCCGACCTGCGCGACGAGCGCTTCGAGACGATCGGCAGCTTCGGCCACAACCGCTACTCGACCAACACCTGGCCCTCCTTCAAGCGCGTCCAGCCATTCTCGGTCCTCGGCCACAACGGCGAGATCAACACGATCGCCCAGCTGCGCCAGGAGGCGAAGATGCTCGGCGTGCCGATCCGCACCGGTGGCTCGGACTCGCAAGACCTCAACCGCACGATCGACACCCTGGTCAGCCGCGACGGCCTCAGCCTCGCCGAGGCGATGGAGATGGTGGTGCCGCCGATCGTCGAAGAGATCCGCCGCATGCCGGCCGAGCTGCACCGCTTCTACATGTACCTGCACCAGGCGATGGGGCCGTTCGCGCAGGGGCCGGTGGCGCTGATCGCCCGCCATTCCGGCGAATGCGTCTTCTCCTCCGACGCGCTTGGCCTGCGGCCGCTCTGGCAGGTCGAGACCACCGACGACTACGTCTTCAGCTCCGAGCCGGGCGTCGTCCCGGTCAGCTCGATGGTCTCCGAGCCCAAGCCGCTCGCCCCCGGCGAGAAGGCGCTGGTGACGATCGACCGCGAGCGCAAGCGCTCGACCCTGCACCCCCACGACGCGATGCTGCGCATCGTCCGCGCCAGCTGGCTGCGCCGCAACGGGGCCGAGGATGCCGCCGCCTACGACCGTGCCCTGGAGACGGGTGGGCCACTGGAAGGCGAGGAGGTGCCGGGCTACTCCGACGCTGGGCCCGAGGAGCCGGTCAAGGTCACCGACCGCGTCCTCGCCGGCTTCGGCTGGCAGCGCGACGACGTCAAATTGGTCCAGCAGATGGCCTCCAACGGTTCCGAGCCGGTCGGCTCGCTGGGCTACGACGGGCCGCTCGCGGCGCTCTCGCCCGAGCGCCAGAACCTCGCCGACTACTTCAAGGAGACGGTCGCCGTCGTCACCAACCCGGCGATCGACCGCGAACGCGAGATGGAGCACTTCTCCACCCGCACGATCTTCGGCCGCCGCCCCTCGATCGACGCCGCCGGCGAGGACACCGGCACGATCGAGACCGCCTTCCCCGTGATCCTCGGCGGTCACCACGGCCTCGCGCCGCTCTCAGACAAGGCCTATCGCAAGATCGCCCGCGAGCACCGCACCTACCTGCTCGAGGACCTCTGGGAGGAGTTCCGCGGTCGCGCCGACGTCGTCGACATCTCGCTGCTCGAGTCCGAGACCACGCGGGGCGCGATCGAGCGGATCAAGCAGGAGGCGGTGAAGAAAGTCCGCGACGGCGCCGAGCTGCTGGTGCTCACCGACCGCACCGTCTATGACGCGGATCGGCGGTTCCTCGACCCGCACCTCGCCACCTCCGCCGTCGACCAGGCGCTGAAGAGCTTCAAGGTCGAGCCCGGCGAGGAGAACCTGCGTCGCCGCTGCGGCATCGTCCTGCGCTCGGCGGCGATCCGCAATGTCCATGACACGATGCTCGCCCTCGGCCTCGGCGCCAACGGCGTCTGCCCATACACGATGGTCGAAGTCGTCTGCGTCGAGGACTACGAGAGCAACGTCTCCAACCTCTGCGACGCGCTCGAGAAGGGGATCGAGAAAGTGATCTCGACGATCGGGATCCACGAGGTGCGCGGCTACGCGCGCCAGTTCTCCTCGATCGGGGTCAAGCCCGAGCTGGCGGAGATCTTCCTCACCGACGCCTTCGGCGCCTCGGAGTCGGGCGGCGTCGGCTTCACCAAGCTCGACGAGGACACCAACGAGCGTGCCCGCATTCTCGCCGGCGACGAAGACGCGAAACCGGCGAAGACCTTTCGCTTCTACCCCAAGGTTTACAAGGCGGCGATCGCCACCGCCAACGGCACCGGCAGCTACGAGGAGTACTCGGAGAAGGTGCGCGATCTCGAGCAGCAGAGCCCGATCTCGATGCGCCACATCATGGGGCTGAAGGGGGACCGGGAGCCGGTCGACCCGGCCAATGTCGACGCCGGCGTCGGCCGCCACGACTACCCCGTGGTGATCTCCTCGATGAGCTTCGGCTCGCAGTCCGAGCCCGCCTTCCGCGCCTACGCCGAGGCGGCGAAGTCGATCAACGTGCTCTGCGTCAACGGCGAGGGTGGCGAGATCCGCGACATGTACGGCAACTACCGCAAGTGGCGCGGCCAGCAGGTCGCCTCGGGGCGCTTCGGCGTCTCGGCGGAGATGCTCAACTCGTCCTATCTGGCCGAGATCAAGATCGGCCAGGGTGCCAAGCCCGGCGAGGGCGGTCACCTGCCCGGCAAGAAGGTCTCGGAGAAGGTCGCCGCCGCCCGTAACGCGGCGCCCGGCACCGACCTGATCTCGCCCTCCAACAACCACGACCTCTACTCGATCGAGGATCTGGCCGAGCTGATCGACGAGCTGAAGACGGTCAACCCCGACGTCCGCGTCTCGGTCAAGGTGCCGGTGGTGCCGAACATCGGCACGATCGGCCTCGGCATCGCCAAGGCGGGCGCCGACATCATCACCCTCTCGGGCTTCGAGGGCGGCACCGGCGCCGCCCGCCAGCATGCGCTGCGCCACGTCGGCCTGCCCTCCGACATCGGCACCCGCGCCGTGCACAGGGCGCTGATGGAGGCCGGCATTCGCAACCGGGTCGAGATCTGGGCCGACGGCGGCTACCGTCACGGCCACGACATCGTCAAGCTGCACTGCCTCGGCGCCAACCGGGTCGGCTTCGGCACCCTGGCGATGGTCAGCCTCGGCTGCACGATCTGCCGCGGCTGCCAGCTCGACACCTGTCACGTCGGCATCGCGACCCAGATCGAGACGGTCGAGCAGGCCCAGGAGCA
>DASYIY010000046.1:0-42137 GCA_035997045.1 Solirubrobacterales bacterium
GGGTTGGCGAAGTTGATGATCCCAAAGCGGTAGTCGCCCTACGACCAGTCGCCGGTGAAGGCCTCGGCGGCGGCGCGGGCGCTCATCTGCGGTTTGTGGTCGTAGGTGGGCACGTCGCGCGGCGACTCGACCAGGCTGCGCTCCTCCCCCTCCCACTCCTGCTCGCGGCCGCCGTTGAAGAAGTAGGTGACGTGGGCGTACTTCTCGGTCTCGGCAACGTGCAGCTGGCGTCCCCCCGCCTCCGAGATCGTCTCCGCCAGGGTCGTCTTCGGCCGCGCCTCGGGGTAGGCGACCGGGTACGGCCACCCCTTGCGGTAGACGGTCATCGTGGTCAGCTCGAGCAGCGGGCCGGCGGCGCGCGAGAACTCCTCGAAGCCGGGCTCGGCCAGGGCGCGGGTCATCTCCCGCGCTCGGTCAGGCCGGAAGTTGATGAAGATCCCGACGTCGCCCTCCTCGACCCCGTCGTAATCGCCGATCACGGTCGGCTTGACGAACTCGTCGGTCTCGCCGCGCTCGTAGGAGAGCTCGATCGCCGCCTCGCTGCTCGCCGCGCGCAGTCCCTCGGCGTGGACGATCGCGTCGTAGGCGAGCTTGGTCCGCTCCCAACGCGTATCGCGGTCCATCGCGTAATAGCGGCCGCTGACGGTGCCGATGCGTCCGGCCTGGCGCAGCCAGCGCTCGAGCTCGTGGACGTAGCCGCGGCCGCCGTGCGGCAGCGTGTCGCGGCCATCGGTGAAGGCGTGGAAGACGACGTCTGGGACGCCCTCCTGCGAGGCCAGCTCGATCGTCGCCTCGATGTGCTCCCAGCCGGAGTGGACACCGCCGTCGGAGACCAGGCCGAGCAGGTGCAGGCGGCCGCGGGGGCTCTCGCGGGCGCGCTCGCAAGCGGCAAGCAGCGCCTCGTTCTCGAAGAAGCTGCCGTCGGCGATCGCGTCGTCGATCCGGGCCAGGTCCTGCTTGACGATCGCCCCGGCACCGAGGTTGAGGTGACCGACCTCGGAGTTACCCATCTGGCCGTCGGGAAGGCCGACGTCGCGGCCCTGAGCGGAAAGCTGTGTGTGGGGGAAGCCGTCCCAAAGCCGGTCAAAGACGGGCGTTTGAGCGAGTGAGATCGCGTTGCCGGGGCCGGGCTCGGCGAGGCCCCAGCCGTCGAGGATGACCAGCACCAGCGAGGGGACGGGAAGCGTCAACCGGCCGCCTTCACAATTGCGGCGAAATCGCCGGCATCGAGGCTCGCCCCGCCCACCAGCGCTCCGTCGATATCCGGCTGCGACATCAGCTCGGCGGCGTTGCCGGGCTTGACCGAGCCACCGTAGAGGATCCGCACCTCGTCGGCCGGCCCGCCCCGCTCGCGCAGCAGATCGCGGATGAAGGCGCACGCTTCTTGCGCCTGCTGCGGCGTCGCCGTGCGGCCGGTGCCGATCGCCCAGATCGGCTCGTAGGCGACCACGATCCGGCCCAGCTGAGTGCCCTCGACACCGGCCAGGTCGGCCTGCAGCTGGCGCTCCAGCACCGCCTCGGTCTGCTCGGCGTCGCGCGCCTCCTCGGTCTCGCCGACGCAGAGGATCGGCTCCAAGTCGGCGGCGAGGGCCTCCGGCACCTTGCGCGCCAGCGCCTCGTCCGTCTCACCGAAGAGCTGGCGCCGCTCGGAGTGGCCAAGGATGACCGCCTCGACGTCGAGCTCGACCAGCATCGGAGCCGAGACCTCGCCGGTGAAGGCCCCCGAGTCCTCCTCGTGCATGTTCTGGGCGGCGACCTTGATCGCGGTGCCGTAGCGGCGCTCGACCACGGCGGTCAACGCCGTGAACGGCGGGCAGATCACGACATCGCTCTGCGTCGCCGCGATCTGCGGCAGCAGCGCGTCGACGAACTGGCCCGCCTCGGCGACCGTCTTGTGCATCTTCCAGTTAGCGGCGATGTAGGGCGTGCGGCTAGGCATCGCGCAGCGCCTCCACCCCGGGCAGTTTCTTTCCCTCCAAGAGCTCCAACGATGCTCCTCCTCCGGTCGAGAGCCAATCCACTTTGTCACCGAGTCCGAACTGCTGCAGGGCGGCTACAGAGTCGCCACCGCCGATCACGGTAGTTCCGGGCGCCTCGGCGACGGCCTCGGCGACGGCGCGTGTGCCCGCCGCAAACGGCGGCAGCTCGAAGGCGCCCATCGGGCCGTTCCAAAGCACCGTGCCCGCCCCGGCAATCACCTTGGCGTAAGCGCGCGCGGTCCGCGGCCCGACGTCGAGCCCCATCCAGCCGTCCGGCACCTCGACCCCGTCGCTCTCGCGCGGCTCGGCGTCGGCGGCGAAGCGCTCGCCGAGCACCAGGTCGACGGGAAGGCGCAGCTCGCACTGGGAGGACTCGGCTTGCTCAAGCGCCTCGGCCGCGAGCTTCACTCCCTCCTCCTCGACCAGCGAGTCGCCGGTGGCAATCCCCTGGGCACGGAAGAAGCTGAAGCACATCGCGCCGCCGATCAGGATCTCGTCGGCGAGCTCGAGGAAGCGGTCGATCACGCCGACCTTGTCGGTGACCTTGGCGCCGCCGAGGACGACGACCAGCGGGCGCTGCGGCGAGTCGACCACCCGGGTCAGTTCGCTCAACTCTCGCTCGAGCAACAGCCCCGCGAAGCCAGGCAGCAGAGCAGCAACGCCGGCCGTACTGGCATGGGCGCGGTGCGCGGCGCCGAACGCATCGTTGACATAGGCGTCGGCCAGCTTTGCCAGCCCCTCGGCAAGCGCCGGGTCGTTCTCGGTCTCGCCCGGCTCGTAGCGGACGTTCTCGAGCAGCATCACCTCGCCCGGGTCGAGCTCGCCGGCCATCGCCTCGACCTCCCCGCCGACCACCGCGGGGGCCTGCTTGACCTCGGCGCCGATCAGCTCGGCCAGTCGCTCTCCCACCGGCCGCATCGAGAGCGCCGGGTCGACCTTGCCCTTGGGACGGCCGAGGTGCGAGACGAGGACCAGGGCCGCGCCGCGCTCGCGCAGCAGGGCGATCGTCGGCAGCGCCGCGCGGATGCGCGTGTCGTCACCGACCTTGCCCTCCTCGAGCGGCACGTTGAAATCGACCCGGACCAGGACCCGCTTGCCCTCGACCTCGGCCTCGCGGACGCTTGCCTTGGAGAAGCTCACAGCTCCGAGTGTGCCGGGATCAGAGAACCTTGCCGGCCAGCTCGACGCAGCGGTTGGAGTAGCCCCACTCGTTGTCGTACCAGGAGACCGCCTTGATCATCTTGCCGTCGCCGATCGCCATCGTCTGACCGGCATCGAAGATCGAGGAGTGCGGGTCGCCGACGACGTCGGTGGAGACGATCGGGTCTTCGGTGTAGGCGAGGATCCCCTTCATCGGACCCTCGGCGGCCGCCTTGACCGCGGCGTTGACGGAATCGACGTCGGTCGGACTGGAGGGAGTGAAGACGAGGTCGACGACCGAGCCGGTCACCACCGGCGCGCGCACCGAAAGGCCGTTGAGCTTGCCGTTGAGCGTGGGCAGCACGAGACCGACAGCCTTGGCGGCACCGGTCGTGGTCGGGATCAGGTTGATCGCCGCCGCGCGTGCCCGGCGCAGATCCTTGTGCGGCATGTCCTGCAGGCGCTGGTCGGCCGTGTAGGCGTGGATCGTCGTCATCAGGCCATGCTCGATCCCGAACGAGTCGTTCAGCACCTTGGCCAGCGGCGCCAAGCAGTTGGTCGTGCAGGAGGCGTTGGAGATGATGTCGTGCTTGTCACGGTCGTAATCGCTGTCGAAGTTGACCCCGAGGGCGACGGTCACGTCGGGTTCCTTGGCCGGGGCCGAGATGATCACCTTCTTGGCTCCGGCGGCGAGGTGTTTGGCAGCGTCGTCGCGGCCGGTGAAGAAGCCGGTCGACTCGATCACGATGTCGACGCCGAGGTCACCCCAGGGCAGCGCCGCCGGATCACGCTCGGAGAGCACCTTGAGTGGAGCCCCGTCGACATAAATCGTGTCGCCGTCGAGTTTCACCTCGCCCGGGAAGCGACCCAGGATCGAGTCGTACTTGAGCATGTGGGCGAGCGTCTGTGGATCGGTGAGGTCGTTGACCGCGACGAACTCGAGGTCGGCGCCGGCAGCTTGCGCCGCCCGGAAGACGTTGCGCCCGATTCGCCCGAAACCGTTGATGCCGACCTTCACAGCCATTGAGTCAACCCTCCTGGGAGTCGTTTTGGAGATGTGCCGATGTTATGGAGCAACGCCGCCGGGCGGCCATTGCATGCGCTAGTCGGTCCCGATCGTGATCTCTATCTCGTACCCGTCGGGGTCCTTGACGAAAGCCGAGTAGGAGCCGGAGCCGTAGGAGCGGCGCTCGCCCGGCTCGGAGACCTTGGTGCCGCCGGCGTTCATGCCGCCTTCCCAGGCGGCCTTGACGGCTACGATCCCGAGCCCGGAGAAGCTGAGCAGGCCAAAACCGGCCTTGGGCTCGTGGTGGGAGGCGATGAAGAAGACCGGTTTGGCGATGCCCCAGCCGATCGTTTTGTCCTCCTCGAAATGGCGCCGCCAGCCAAGGGGCGCGAGCAGCGAGTCGTAAAACGACGCGCTCCGCTCAAGGTCAGAGACCTCCAGTAGAACGTGATGCAACATTCGACCCAGGAGGCTATACGGGCAGGCGGATCAGCCGCCGCGCGGGGTCCAGCGGAAGAAGCGGATCGCGAGCAGCAGGCCGGCAACGCCCCAGATCGCGACGACGGCCAAATTGCCCCACTGCAGGCCACCGCCGGCGCCACCCGGGTCGTAGACGTCGAAGAAAGCCTCGAAGAAGTGGCGGATCGGGAAGATGTCGGCGAAGTGGATGACGCCGCTGGGCAGCTGGTCGTCGGGGATGAAGACGCCGGAGAGGAAGTAGAGCGGCAGCAGCAGCGCGTTGACGATCGGCGCCGCCGCGTCCTGCGAGGGGATCGCCGCGGTCAGCGCGATTCCCAGGCAGCAGAAGGCCGAGGCACCGATCAGCAGGGTGACGACGATCTGCGGCATCTGGCCCCAGGGAATCGCGACGCCGTAGAGGACGCGGCCGATAACGGCGAGCAGCGCCAACATCAAAAGCGCAACCACCGCCGAGTTGCCGACCCGGCCGGCGATGAAGACCCAGGCCGGCATCGGCGTGCCGCGGCCGCGCTTCAGCCGGCCGTCCTCGCGGGCGATCACCAGCGACATCGCCAGCGACTGCATCGTCGCCGAGATCACCGCCAGGGTGATGATCGCCGGCACGTAGTAGGCGGTGGTCTTGATCCCGCCGCGCACGTCGACGGTCTGACCGCCGAAGACGGTGGCGAAGATCAGCAGCAGCACGACCGGGAACATCACCGTGAAGAAGACCGAGGCCGGGTTGCGCCAAAAGGCCTTCTGGTCGTAGCGGAACTGGTGGGCGAAGAGGGCGAATCCGTTCACTCTTCCTCCCCCCCCGAGGTGAGCGAGAGGTACACGTCCTCGAGGTTGGGGCGGGTCACTTCCAGCCCCTCGATCTCCAGTCCCTGCTCGACCGCGCGCCCGGTCAGCTCGTGCAGGTCGGCGACCGGCGTCGTCGTCTCGACCGAGACCTCCTCGCCGCCGAGCCGGTAGCTGATCGTCGTCGGCAGGCTCTCGCGGTCGCCGAGGTCGTCGGGAGTGCCGCTTGCCACCACCTGGCCGCGCGAGATGATCGTCACCCGGTCGGCGAGGCGCTGCGCCTCGTCCATGTAGTGGGTGGTGAGGAAGACGGTCTTGCCGAGGTCGCGCAGGCCGGCGATCGTCTCCCAGGCCTGCCGCCGCGCCGAGGGGTCGAAGCCGGTGGTCGGCTCGTCGAGGAAGAGCAGCTCGGGGTCGCCGATCAGCGCCATGCCGACGTCGAGCCGACGCTGCTGTCCGCCGGAGAGGCTGCGGGCACGGTCGTCGGCCTTGCCGCCGAGGCCGACCAGCTCGACCACCTCCTCGACCGGCCGCGGCGCGCTGTAGTAGCCGGCGTAGAGCCCGAGCGACTCGCGCACGGTCAGGTAGGGATCGAGCCGGCAGCTCTGCAGGACGATGCCGATCCGCTCGCGCCAGCCGCGGTCGCCGTGCTGGGGGTCCTCGCCCAGCACCGAGACCTCTCCCCCGCTGCGCTTGCGGTAGCCCTCGAGGATCTCAACGGTGGTCGTCTTGCCGGCGCCGTTGGGCCCGAGGAAGGCGAAGACTTCGCCCGCCTGCACGTCGAGGTCGATGCCGCGCACCGCCTCGAACTCGCCATAGCTCTTGCGCAGGTCGCGAATCGATATGACGGGTTCGGGCAAAGCCCGGCGATTCTATGGACGCTCGGCGTCAGGCTCGGTGTCGCGGTGCTTTACGTGGACGATGACATCGTCGCGGCCCTCGAGCTCGCGCCGGATCCGGTCGGCGACCGTGATCGAACGGTGGCGACCGCCGGTGCAGCCGATCGCGATCGTCAGGTGGCTCTTGCCCTCGGTGACGTAGGCGGGGACGAGGAACTCGAGCAGCGGCAGCAGGCGGCCGTAGAACTCGCCCGCCTGGGTCCCCGCCTCGACGTACTCGCGCACCCGGGCGTCGAGCCCGGTCAGCGGCCGCAGGTCGTCGACGTAATGCGGGTTGGGCAGGAAGCGCACGTCAAGGGTGAGGTCGGCGTCGCGCGGCGGCCCGTTCTTGAAGCCGAAGGTGAGCAGGGTCAGCGCCATCTTGCCGCTCTCGTGGCCGTCGAGCATTTCCTCGCCGATCCGCCGCCGCAGCATGCCGCCGGTGAGGTCGCTGGTGTCCATCACCATGTCGGCGCGCTCGCGCAGCGGCGCCAGCAGCTCGCGCTCGGCGCGGATCCCGTCGACGATGCGGCCTTCCGGTGCCAGCGGGTGGCGGCGGCGGGTCTCCTTGTAACGGTCGACCAGCGTCTCCTCGTCGGCCTCGAGGAAGAGCACGGTCGGTTTCAGCCCGTCGGCCTCGAGGTCGTCGAGCACCTGCAGCAGGTCGTCGAAGTAGTCGCCGCCGCGCACGTCGGAGACGACGGCGGCGCATTCGACCCCGCTGCCCTCGTGGCGGAAGAGCTCGCCGAGGCTGCCGATCATCCGCGGCGGCAGGTTGTCGACGCAGAAGTAGCCGCTGTCCTCGAAGGCGGCGATCGCTTCCGACTTGCCGGCTCCCGAGTGGCCGGTGATCACGACCAGGGTCACCTCGCGAGCGGGCGCATTGCCGTCGTGCTGCGCCTTCAGTCCCTCGGCTTCTCCCGCCTTCGCCATCAGCCAGTCCTGTTGAGTTGCTCGTGGATCTCACGGGCTACCTTGCCAGGCAGGCCGGGCACCATTTCGAGTTCCTCGCGGCTGGCGGCGACGAACCGCTCTGGAGAGCCGAAGTGCTGCAGCAGAGCCCGCTTGCGGACCGGCCCGATGCCCTTCAGCTCGTCGAGCACCGAGCCGGTCATCGCCCGGTCGCGGCGGCCGCGGTGGTGTTCGATCGCGAAGCGGTGGGCCTCGTCGCGCACCCGCTGCAGCAGCTTCGAGGCTTCCGACTCCGCCGACAGGTCGATCGGCGCCGAGCGACCGGGGACGAAGACTTCCTCCTCGCGCTTGGCAAGGCCGATCACGGTCGCACCGCGCTCGACGAAGGGGGTCAGTACCCGCATCGCCGCCGAGAGCTGCCCCTTACCACCGTCGATCATGACCAGCGCGGGCAGCGAGGCGAAGCTCTCGTCGCGTTTGCCGTCGTGCGGCGAAAGGTCGACCTGTTCGAGGTAGCGGTTCACGCGCCGGCCGAGCACCTCCTCCATCGAAGCGAAGTCGTCGGGCCCGAGCGCTCGCTCGCCCCGCACCCGGAAACGCCTGTAGTCGGCCTTCTTCGTCGCACCCCCCTCAAACACGACCATCGAGGCAACGGTGTGCTCGCCGCCGAGGTTGGAGATGTCGAAGCCCTCGATCCGCACCGGCAGCTCCTGCATGCCGAGCGCCCCCTGCAGATCGGCGAGCGACTCGACCCGGCGCTGGCGGCGGTGCTCGCGCCGCAGCCGGTCCTGATCGAGGGCGAGGCGGGCGTTGCGCTCGGCCAGCTCGCGCAGCCGGCGCTTGTCGCCGCGCTCCGCCACCCGCACCTCGACCGCGCTGCCGCGGCGCTCGCTCAGCGCCGCCTCGAGCAGCTCGACCCGCTCGCGCAGGTAGGGGCCGACGACGATCGTCCGCGGCATCGCCGGCGAGGCCGAGTAGTACTGGCCGACGAACTCCTCCGCCACCTCGGCCAGATCGCGTTCGGCCTGGTTATCGAGGTAGAAGCTCTGGCGCTCGGCGAGGATGCCATCGCGGACCTGGAAGACCTGGGCGTTGGCGTCCTGCCCCTCGGCGGCGACGCCGATCAGGTCGGCGGTGCCGACCGTGCCACCGGCGACGCGCTGGCGCTCGAACAGCGACTGGATCGCCTTCAGCCGGTCGCGGTGCAGCGCGGCGCGCTCGAACTCGCGCTCGGCTGCCGCCGCCTCCATCTTCGCCTGCTCGTCGGCCTCGACCTGGCGGTAGCGGCCGGAGAGGAAATCGACGATCGCGTCGATGTTGTGGCGGTACTCCTCCTGGGTGACGTAGCCGACGCAGGGCGCCCCGCAGCGCTTGATGAAGTAGTCGAGGCAGGGACTGCCAGAGCGGCGGCCAGGCTCCTTGCCCTCACAGGTGCGGAACTGGAACAGCTTGCCGAGCAGATCGAGGGTCTCGCGCACCCGCTTGGCGCTGGAGAACGGCCCGAAATAGGCGCGGCCGGGACGGTGCTTCTCGCGGGTGAAGTAGACCCGCGGGTAGTCCTCGTCGAGGCTGACGCAGACGTAGGGGTAGGACTTGTCGTCGCGCAGGCGGATGTTGAAGCGCGGCCGGTGGCGCTTGATGAAGCTCTGCTCCGCCAACAGCGCCTCGGCCTCGGTCGAGGTGACGAGGCACTCGATCCGGTCGATCCGCGAGGTCAGGCGGGAGTCGCCGCCGGAGAAGTGCGAGCCGATGCGCTTGCGGATCGAGCGGGCCTTGCCGACGTAGATGATCTCGCCGTCGCCGGCGTGGAAGAGGTAGACACCCGGCGAGTCGGGCAGCTCGCGGCGCTGCTGCGCGATCCGTTCCGCGCGCGAGAGCCCGTCGTTGTCGCCTCCGCCTGGCACAGACCAAAGGGTAGGCTCCTGGCCACCCGGCCAACTTGACGCAAGATCACGGAGAGAGCGCGATGACCACGCAGACCGAGCCCCTGACAAGCAGCCCGCCCGAGCTGAACACCCTGAAGATTGAGATCGACGGTGAAATCGGCACGCTCACGCTCGACCGGCCCGACGCCTTCAACGCGATGAGCCCGGAAATGATCGGCGAGATGACCGTTGCCTTTGCCTGGCTCGCCGACCGGGCGCCGCTGCGAGCGCTGATCGTCACCGGCGCCGGCAAGGCCTTCTGCGCCGGCGGCGACGTCAACTGGTTCAAAACCGGGGCCGAGAGCGAGGAGATCGACCTGCCCTCGGAAGTGCGGCGCGGCGCCGAGGCACTGCACGCGGCGATCGTCGACCTGAGACGGATCCCCTACCCCGTGATCGCAGCGCTCAACGGACCGGCGGCCGGCGCCGGCTTCTCGCTGGCGCTCGCCTGCGACACCCGGATCGCCTCAGAGGCGGCCTTCCTCGCCTGCGCCTACGGGCGGATCGGCGCTTCGCCCGACGGCGGCATGACCTACTTCCTGCCGCGCGTGGTCGGGCCGAGCCGAGCGCTGGAGATTCTCCTCAACGACCCCAACATCAGCGCCGAGGACGCGCTGGCCGAGAAACTCGTCGCCGAGGTGGTCGCCCCCGACGAGCTGATGAATCGCGCCCGGGCCAAGGCCGAGAAGCTGGCGGCAAAGGCTCCCCACTACGTGCGGATGGCTAAGACGCTGGTCGGTGGCAGCATCGAGCACACCCTCACCGAGCACCTGCAGTTGGAGCGCCACGGCATCGCCGACAGCATGGCGACCGAGGACCTGCGCAACGGCGTCGAGACCTTCTTCGGCGGCGGCACCCCCGAGTTCAAGGGCTGCTGAACCGGCCGCGCCCATAGGTCGTATGCAGCTATTACAGTCCCTTGAGCATTCCTCCCCTAGGAAAGGATTCCCGGTCATGAAGAAGGTCGCGACTCTTCTCGCACTTGCCCTCGCATCGGTCGCCCTCGTCGCCTGCGGAAGCAGTAGCAGCAGCGACTCCAGCTCCACCACGTCGACCAGCGGCGGCGAATCCACCAGCGGCGCCACCTCGGGCGGTGGCAAGGAAGAAAGCAGCGGTGGCGGTGGCTCAACCGTCAGCTTCGAAGCCGACCCGGGCGGAGAACTCGCCTACACGACCACCAAAGCCACAGCCAAAGCCGGCAAGGTGACGATCGACTTCAAGAACCCCCAGGCCCTGACCCACGACGTGGCGATCGAAGACTCCAGCGGCAAAGAAGTGGGCGCAACAGAACTGATCGCCAGCGGCGAAGACTCGACCACGGTCGACCTCAAACCAGGCACTTACCACTTCTTCTGCACCGTGCCAGGCCACAGGGAAGCCGGCATGGAAGGCGTCCTCACCGTCAAGTAGCCGAGGGAATGTGGCGCCCGTCAGCAGGCGGGCGCCTTTGCAGATAGAAGGAGAGGAGCATCCGCTATGGGCCAGGAGAACAAGAACAGCCGCCGCCTTGCCTTCGTCCAGTCGTGTTGGCACAAGGATCTCGTCGATCAAATCCGCTCGACGTTCGTCGCCGAGAGCGGGCAGCTCCGAATCGCGGAGTCTCAGATCGACTTCTTCGAGGTGACCGGCGCCTTCGAGATTCCACTGCACGCAATGCGGCTGGCGGAAGGCGGCAGCTACGACGCGATCGTTGCGGCCGGACTCGTCGTCGATGGGGGCATCTACCGCCACGAGTTCGTCGCCGACGCGGTGATCGGCGGACTGATGCGAGTTCAGCTCGACACCGGCGTTCCGGTTATCTCAGCGGTCCTCACCCCACACCACTTCCACGAGCACGAGACTCATCGCGCCTTCTTCTTCGAGCACCTCGAAACCAAGGGAACCGAGGCCGCACGCGCCTGCGCTCACACGATCGACGCACTGAACCGATTGCCGGCCTCCGCCTAACTGCGCCCGAGCGAGATGGCTCAGGCGGGCGGGGCCATCACGCGGGTGACGCTGTCACCGACGAAACAGGGCTTCTCGTTGCCCTCGACCTCGAGGGTGAAGCGGGTCACGACCTGCCACCAGCCGCCGCCCTTCTCTTCGACCGAGACGACCTCGGCGCGGCCGCGGACGCGGGCATCGACGGGAACCGGAGCGGGGAAGCGGATCTTGTCCCAGCCGTAGTTGACCCCGAGGGCGAAGCCGGTCGCGGCGATCAGTTCCTTGCGGAAGCCGTCGACCAGCGAGAGGGTCAGGTTGCCGTGGGCGATCGTCGTTCCGAACGGACTCTCCTTCTTGGCCCGCTCGACGTCGACGTGGATCCACTGGTCGTCGCCGGAGAGCGCGGCAAAGGTATCGATGTCCTCCTGGGTGACGGTGCGCCACTCGCTCGGGCCGATTTCCTGCCCGAGCAGCGCTTGCATCCCCTCGACACCCTGCACCTCAACGCTTGCCATCGGCGGGCAGTCTACGCCAGAGCCGCGAGTCGCAGCGGGGCATGGCGGGCGATCGCGCGGAAATCGGCGTCCTCGCAAAGCAGCTCTGCGTCGTTACGAATCGCCACCGCCGCGATCAGGCAATCGGTGAGCTTGCGCGGCGTCTCACCGCCGCGGCGGCAGAGTCTGTACAGCTCGGCGGCACTCTCGTAGTCCGCGGGGCCCTCCACGGCGAGAAACTCCAAACCGTAGAGCAGGCGCCGCAGCCGATCGCGGTCGGCGTCGTCGCGGGCGCCGGCGAGAATCTCCATCACGATCGCATCGGTGCTCGCCAGGTCGAGTCCGTCCTGCAGCGCCGAGCGCACCCGCAGATGGGCTGGGCCGCCTGTGGCGCGGAGAAACTCCACCCAGGCCGAGCTGTCGACGAGGATCACTGTGCTCGGATCTCGTCTGGGGAACGAATCTCGCCGAGGTCGCCGGCCCATCCGGTCCCCTCCGTCGCCAGCGCCTCCTCGCGGCCCATCGGCTCGCCGACAAGCCTGCGCAGGGCCAAGTCGACGGCCTCGCGCTTGCTGCGCAGCCGGTAGAGGCGCATCGCCCGATCGATCAAGACGTCGTCGATCTCGATGTTCGTCCGCGCCATTGACACAAGATACACCCTAGGGTGTATTGCTACACCAAGAGCCTGTGGACTCACTTCGTCAAACGATTCTCGCGCTCGCTGACGGTCACGCCACCAGCCTCACTTCAAAGGTCGGAGCAGTCAGCGCGCCGGCACCGCCGAGCAGGGCGAGGATGCGGCTTACGTAGGCCGTCGTCTCGGGGATCGCGGGGATGCAGTGGCAGGCTTCGACCGGGGCTGGGCCGGCGTTGTAGGCAGCGAGGGCAAGCTGGGGGGAGCCGAGCTGGCGGATCAGGTCAGACATCAGGTGAGCCTGGGCATCCATCGCCGCGACCGGGTCGAAAGGATCGGTGAGGCCATAGGCGGCGGCCGTGGACGGGATGAACTGGGCAATGCCCTGAGCGCCCGCCGAAGAGGAGGCAAAGGGGTTGAAGTTCGACTCGGCCATCAATTGAGCGGCGAGCAAAGCGGCGGAGACGTTCCAGTGGGTGGCGGCGCGCAGCAGCGGTGCGCGAAAGCGGGCCGGCACGAATGCGGGCAAGCCGGCCGACCCCGAGACCGTCCCGTCTCCCCCGCCGGCCGCGACCGAATTTCCCGCCTCAGAGCACGGCGGTGGACCCATGTCGTAGCCGAAATGCCAGCTCTCCCATTGGTAGCGCTGAATAAAGCCGAAGCGGCTCGCGTTAGCCGCCAGCCAGCCGTAAGCGGCTTCCGGCCCGAGGTCGAGCTCGGTGGCACAGCGGTGCAGCGAGTGCCCAGGCGGCGCCACCCACTTCGGGTCCGGGTGGGCGGCGAAGAGGGCTGCCTGTTCGGCGTCGGAGCGAAAGCCCGAGTTGACGACTAGCGCGAGGCCGGCGGCGCGCGCCGCAACCGCCATCCGGTCGAAGGCGTCGGCGACATCGGGGCGCATCCCCTCCCCTTGCCTGTAGACGAGATGGCCGCTGTAGCCGCCGCCGCTCGCCGTGGTCGGCGTCGAGTCCGTCGGCGATGCCGGCGCTCCGGCTTCCGCGACGGCCGACGCCTCTATGCGCGTGTGGCCATCGCCGAGTACGAGGCCGGCGAGCACGCTCGCCCTAGCGCGTACCGGAGCGAACGAGGCCGCGTCGGGGAAATCGAGCCGTAGGTGCGTCGCGCCCACCCCGTTGGCGCGCGCGGCATCGAGCGCCGCCGCTCGCGCCCGTGCCAGGTACGCCACTTTCTCGATGTGAAGCGGGTTCGGCAGGCCATTCGGCAGCCTCGGCTGAGAGAGCAGTCGCGGCAAGTCGTCGCGCATCGAGCGCGCCGCCGAGATCGCGGCCAGATCCGCCGCCCGCTGGACCCTCCCCTTGCCCGTCACCGCACCGGCGATCGCTACCAGCGCCAGTGCCGCCGCGATCAGGGCGAAGGCCCCGCCCAAGGCCAGCGGCAGCGCCTGCCCGTTCTCGTTCCTGGCTCCCATGCCCGCCACCCTGCCCCAGCGCGGCGCGCCCGTGGTGCGCACAAGCGCACGACTTCGTACCTATTCTGGAACCGAACCTTTTTGCAATCCGAGCCGTAGACCGGACGAGCCACCAACCGAGCCGAGGAGGCCCCGATGTCGCAGTCCAACATGCTTCGCCCGTCGATCGCCCGGATCCGGACCACTGGACTTGCACTCGCGGTCCTGGTGCTTGCGGTTGCGGCGATCGCCGGCGGGGCCTTTGCCAAAAGCACGCCCAGCAAGCGCGTGGCCAAAGAGGCAGCGAACGCCACCCTCGGCAAGACCGTGCTGACGACCACAAGCGGACGCACCCTTTACAGCCTCAGCGTCGAGAAGAACGGCAAGTTCATCTGCACCGGCTCCTGCCTCTCGGTCTGGCACCCGCTGACGGTGCCGGCCGGGGTCAAGCCGACCGGCCCGGTAAAGCTGGGCACGATCGAAAGACCCGAAGGCGGCACCCAGGTGACCTACAAAGGCCGCCCGCTATATCGCTTCGGGTCCGACACCAAGGCCGGCGACGCCAACGGCGAGGGAATCAAGGACGTCGGCACCTGGCACGCCGCGACGCCTCCGCAGCCGAAGGCCGCACCGGCGCCGCAGCCACAGCCGACTCCAGAAAATCCGTACGGCTACTGACAGCGCGTAGCCGGTAGCGGCGCTAGCGCGAGCGCACGGCCTCGATCGTCTGCCTCAGCGTCGCGCGAGCGTCGTAGTGGGGCATCCAGTGCAGCTTGCGCCGGGCGCGCGCGGTGTCCATCAGCACGGGCCGGCGGACCGCCTCGATCCAGGCGGCCTCGTCGGGCAGGAACGGCATCAGGGCGACGGCCTCGGCGGCGACCCCGACCGCGAGGTGGGGCGCCGGCACCGCGTGCCAGCCGAGCGCATGGGCGAGGTCGGTGATCGTCAGCTGCCCCGGCCCGGCGAGGTTGTAGACGCCGGAATCGCCGAGGCCAAGAACGGCGGCGCAGAGGGCGGTGGCGACATCGTCGTGGTGGATCAACTGGAACGGCACGCCTGGGTCGGGCAGCACCGGCCGCAGCTCCGGCACCTTGCCGAGCGCCCAGCGCAGCGGCCCGGGGATCCGCTGGCCGATCGCCAGCAGCGGGACCAGGTCGAGCAGCAACGTTGCTTCCGGACCGGCGACGATGCAGGGGCGAAAGACATAGGCGTCGGTATCCGAGCCCTCGAGCGCGGCGGCGAGCTCGGCCTCGACCTCGGCCTTGTGGGCGGAGTAGGGATGGCGCGAGGTTCCCCGCACCGGCTCGTCCTCATCGAGCAGGGCCGGCATGCCGCGGCGAAATCCGTAGGCGGCGACCGAGGAGGTGTAGACCAGCCGCTTTGCGCCCGCGGTCGCGGTCGCCTCGAAGACGTTGCGCGATCCGGTCAGGTTGACCTCACGGCTCTCGCTGCCGCCGGCGACGATCGCGAAGGCGAGGTGGACGACCACATCGGCATCCGCGACCAGCTCGTCGACCGCGTCGCGGTCGAGCACGTCGCCGCGCCGGTACTCGGTCTTCTCCCAGCCGTGCCCGGCGAGGTCGAACGGCCGCCGCGCCATGCCGATCACCCGCTCGACTTCGGGCAGCCGCTCGAGCGCGGAGATGAAGGCCCTGCCGATCTCGCCCGTGGGGCCGGTGACTGCGACGGTCAGCATGCGGCGATTCTGGCGAAACGCGAGGCGTGACGACGAGCGCTCAGACCTCGACGATCTCAATCAGCTCCTCGAGGCCGCGCAGGTCCTTGGCGTCGCGGGTGTAGAGGGGCAGCTCGTAGGCGAGAGCAGTTGCGGCGATCATCAGGTCGACGGCGCGACCGCCGCGTACTTTGCGATCCACGGCCGCGCAAACGATCCCGTACGCACGAGCGCATGACGGATCGAAAGGCAGGGCTTCGAGGTTTGCCTCGACGAATTGAAGGTGGCTCTGGCGGCGCGCCCGAGTCAACTCGTCACGCGCAGCGTACGGACCCGTGGCAAGCTCTCCGAGAGTCAGGGCCGAGATCGCAACCTCGGCAGGGAACCGCACCGCGTCGAGGTCGCGAATGTCCACCGCGACCGACGTATCGATCAGACCTCGATCTTCACTCAACCCAGTAGCGAGGCATAGGGTCCTGATCGACATAGCGGTCGATGTCGGCGCGAAGCTCCTCGTAGTCGATGCTCGGAGCGCCTTTGAACGCCGCGATGAGCTCTCTCGTCGGAACGAACTGACGCCGCTTGTACGGCCGCAGTTCACCGACCGGCTTGCCGTTGCGAGTCACGAGGAAGTCCTCGCCCCGGTCGAGGGCGCGCATGATCTCGCCGCTGTCGTTGCGCAGTTCTCGCTGGGTCAATTTCCGCGTCATCGAAATCACTGTAGCACGCGTGCGCCGCTGAAATTTCGCTTTCCAAAAGGGAATCAAGCAGTACGGCGGGCAAGCTGCCGGGAGATCCCGGGGGCAGGACGCCGAACAACGCACGGCGAGCAGGAACCCAACCCAGCGCACGCATCTGGACCTTCGTGCGCAGTTCACGGCTGACCAGATCGCGAACCGCCAGCGCAGTGAGCGCACGGTCCTTGTCGAGGTCGGCTCGGAGCATCGCGCCGGTGGGCCGAATGCCGTTGCTGGCAAGCGCCTCCCGAAGCCGCGACGGCGGCAGGTGGATGACGGCGACGGAATCCCGGACCAGCGGCAGCGCCGCATGCACGCCGTCGAACCGATCCGGATCGTCGGGAACAGCGAGGTGGCAGAACTGCCCGCGCGAGGCAGCGCGCAATTGCGGCAGGTGGACGGCGAGCCGCTCCTCCAGCTCGCGTGCGCCGGTCGAGGCGACCAGGGTCGGGCGCGGCGGGCGACCGCCAACGTCGATCAGCAATCCCGGCCGGTCCGGCTCCGAGCCGGCGCAGGCGAGCGCCGCTGCCGCAGCTCTCGAGCCGCTAGCCGCACCGACGGCGGTGACGAGAACGACGGCACTCATCGCGGGGACTTCCTGGCGAAAGCGGAACTGCTGACGGCAAGGTGCTCGGCCAGCGACGGGAACGGCGAGGGCGGGGTCAGCCGCACCGTGACCTCTCCCCCGCGCACCGAGACCTCGCTGTCATCGTCGGCCCAGTCGGGCAGGGCGGCACGCACTGCGCCGGTCGCCGGCCGTCCGGCCGCAAGCGCCAGGGCCCCCGCCTCGGCGGCCCCGTCGGCGAGGGTCAGGGCGTAGCCGGTAGCGAGGAGCTGGAGCGTGAGGAGCCCGGCAAGCAGCAGCGCGGGCAGCGCCGCAACAAGCTCCACGGTCGCCTGTCCCCCCGCCCTACCCATCGTCCAACTCTGTCTTCGCGCCGACGGTCAGTCGCGGCATTCCCGGCAGCAAGCGCGGGATCGCGACCCGCACCGAGACCGCGCCGGACTCGCCTACCTGGGCGCCGGAGCGCAACAGCGGCGGTAGCGCCCGGCGCGCGGCCGCGGCCGGGTCGCCGCCGACGAGTGCCGCCCGCGCTCCCGCCCGGGCCGCGACCGCAGCCGACCACAGTGCTTGCCCCGCCAAACCGATCTGTGCCGCCACCAGAACCGCCAGCAGCAGAAAGGGAACCGTCGCGATCAACTCGACCGAGGCGGTCCCTTCTTCCCTGTGGCCTGCGCTGCTGTCGGTAGGTGGCGACACCTGGCGACCGTCGCAGCCGCGGACGCGCGTGTGGCGCGCTCAGGCGCACGAAACAGTGACGGCTCAGCTCAGTAAGAGTTCGCGTCGATCCAGATCCGCCAGATCGCGGCGATCGAGGCGCCGAGCAGGAGGATCCAGACCAGCGTGCCGCCGCCGCTGGAGAAGAGCTCGTCGCTACCGGCGATCAGCAGCGCCAGCATGCCCAAGGCGGCGTAGAGAACCGCCCGGCGGGAGTCGCTCAGCGTCGCCAGGGTGAGCTGGTTCTGGCGGCTGAGCACGAACACCATCCAGGCGATCGCCGCGAGGAAACCCATCGTGATCGCGGTCAGAGCAGCTTCGGCGAAGTTGCCCCCCGAGGGAGCGAAGGCGACGAACAGCGCCAGCAGCATGATGATTGCGACATCGCGCAGGGTGCGCACGGGAAAAATTCTACGCACCGAGCGACGCGCCTACTTGCGCGTCATCACAACGATGCCGAAAGCGACCGCTGCCAGGGTCGCCAGCATGGCGAGGCCGGCCAGCGTCACCGCCGCTCCCGCGGCCAGAGGCCGCTCGTTGCGGCTGAGGTCGGCGAAGCGGGCAACGCCCCAGATCGCGACCGAGAAGACGACCGTGACGCCGACCCCGGCGAACAGCGAGACGACCACCGTCTCCAGCAGCTGCTTGGTCTCGACCACGACCGCCATCGCTCAGCCGGCCGGCACCGGGGCGCCCTCGCGCGAGCGGCGGGCGAAGACGGCGAAGATCAGCGAGAGCGACATCAGCGTCACCAGCACCGGGCCGAGGGCGCCGCTACCGAAGATCGCGGTCAGGCCATAGGCCAGCGCGCCGATCGCCGCCGCGGCCGGCAACGTCAACAGCCAGGCGGTGATGATGTTGCCGGCCACCCCCCAGCGCACGGCCGAGAGCCGCTTGCCGGCGCCCGCCCCCATCACGCCGCCGTTGATCACGTGGGTGGTCGAGAGCGGGAAGCCAAAGTGGGTCGAGGCGAGGATCACGGTTGCGCCCGCGCCCTGGGCGGAGAACCCCTGCGCCGCGTCCATCTTGATGATCCGGGTCCCGGTCGTGCGGATGATCCGCCAGCCACCGCTGTAGGTGCCGAGGGCGATCGCGGTTGCCGAGGAGACGATCACCCAGGTCGGCGGGTCGGCGTTGGCGCCGAGCGTGCCGTTGGCAACCAGCGCCAGCGTGATCACACCCATCGTCTTCTGCGCGTCGTTGGTGCCGTGGGCCAGGGCCAGCAACCCGCCGGAGATGATCTGCCCATAGCGGAAGCCACGGGTCACCATCCCCGGCCGCTGCCGGCCGACCACCCGGTAGACCAGCCCGATCGCGATCCCGGCGACGACGAAGGCGAGGATCGGCGCGATCACCGCTGGGATCAGGACCTTGCCGACCAGGCCATCGGCCAGTACTGCGTCGAAGCCCGCCGCCGCCACGGCAGAGCCGACCACGCCGCCGATCAGCGCGTGCGAGGAGCTGGACGGCAGCCCGAAGGACCAGGTGATC
This sequence comes from Solirubrobacterales bacterium, assembly GCA_035997045.1. GTDB lineage: Bacteria > Actinomycetota > Thermoleophilia > Solirubrobacterales > 70-9 > VRUE01. Next base: position 18,742 of record DASYIY010000046.1, read on the forward strand.
AGGTTCCAGGCGATCGCCCCGATCAGGCCGGCAAAAACGATCGTCGGGGTGATCACGGCCGAGTTGACAACGTCGTTGGCGACTGTCGCAGCAACCGAGATCGAGATGAAAGCGCCGAGGAAGTTCAGTGCCGAAGCGATCCCGATCGCCACCGACGGCCGCGCCGCCCCGGTCGAGATCGACGTCGCGACCACATTGGCCGTGTCGTGGAAACCGTTGGTGAAGTCGAAGGCGAGCGCCGTCCCTACGACAATGAAAAGAATGACGTCAGAGCTCATGTGACGGAGTCACGAGTTCTTGATCACGATGCCCTCGATTATCTGGGCGGCCGTCTCGGTCGCGTCGATCGCGTTCTCGAGCACGGCGAACATGTCCTTCCAGCGGATCACGACCATCGGGTCGATCCCGTTGGAGAAGAGCGAGGCGACGGCGTCGCGGGAGATCCGGTCGCCCTCGTTCTCGAGGCGGTGGATCTCGATCCAGTATTTGTCGAGCTGCTTGAACTCGGGTAGGTGCTCGAGCCCCTCGGCAAGCTGCTCGCAGGCCCCGACCAGGACTTTGGTCAGCGCTTGCGCCTGCGACATCGGCGCCTCGATCTTGTAGAGGCCGAGCAGGTCCGCCGCCTCCTCGGTGTAGTCGACGATGTCGTCCATCTGCGTCGCCAGCCCGTAGATGTCCTCACGGTCGATCGGGGTGACGAAGGTCGAGTTGAGGCGTTTGATGATCGCGTGGGTGATCCGGTCGCCCTCCTTCTCGGCCTTGAAGATGTCCTGAGCCAGGGTGTCGGCATCGGGCCACGTGCCCATCATCTGGTCGAGCAGCCGCGAGGCCTGAAGGGTGTTCTGCCCGGCCTCGATGAAGAGGTCGAAGAAGGTGCGATCGCGAGGCAGGAGGGAGAGGCGCACGACCCGACAATCCTATTGGTAGGAGCGGGGGCGCCCCACTTAGCCCGTGCTTGCGGCGAGCTGCTCGGCGGCCCGGGCGGCGTGGCGCTCGCGCAGCTCCTCCTGGACGCTGCGCCGTTGCCCGTTTTCCGGCTGCAGGCGAGTCCAGGCGCCCTCGGCATCGAGTTCCCAGGCATTGGCGTTCTCGGCGAAGCAGCGTTCGAGAACGTCGAGCAGTTCCGCTTTCAGACCCGGGTCCTCGACCGGGGTCACCAGCTCGACCCGGCTGTCGAGGTTGCGCGGCATCAGATCGGCCGAGCCGATCAGCACGCGCGTGTTCTCGCCGCGCTGGAAGGTGTAGACGCGCGAGTGCTCGAGGAAGCGACCGACGATCGAGATCACCCGGATGTTCTCCGAGACCCCCGGCACGCCCGGCCGCAGGCAGCAGATGCCGCGAACGTTGAGATCCACCCGCACACCCGCTCGCGAGGCCTCGTACAGCGCCCGGATGCAGGCGGCGTCGACCAGCGAGTTCATCTTCAGCGCGATCCGCGCCTCTTCGCCGGCGCGGTGGGCCTCGACCGTGGTCTCGATCTCCTCGATGATGCGGTCGCGCATCGTCGTCGGCGAGACCAGGACCTTGCGGTACTCGGCCGGGCGCCCGTAGCCAGTGAGGAAGTTGAACATCTCGGCGACGTCGGCGCCAATCTCCTCGTCGGCGGTGAAGAGGCCGAAGTCGGTGTAGAGGCGAGCGGTCTTGGGGTGGTAGTTGCCGGTGCCGATGTGGACGTACTCGCGCACCCGGTCCCCCTCCCGGCGGGCGACGACGATCGCCTTGACGTGGGTCTTCAGGCCAGGGATGCCATAGACGACGTGGACGCCGGACTCCTCCAGCGACTTCGCCCAGTGGATATTGGCCTCCTCGTCGAAGCGGGCCTTCAGCTCGACCATGCAGACCGCCTGCTTGCCGCGTTCGGAGGCGCGGATCAGCCCGGGGACCAGCGGCGAGTCGTCGCTGGTCCGGTAGACCGTCTGCTTGATCGCCAGCACGTCGGGGTCGGCGACGGCCTGCTCGACGAAGCGCTCGACCGAGGTGTTGAAGGAGTCGTAGGGGTGGTGGACGAGGACGTCCGCCTGGCGGATCGCCGCGAACATGTTGACCTGCTCCTCGTCCTCGCCCTGCAGGCGCGGCTGCGTCACCGGCGTCCAGGGCGCGAAGCGCAGCTCGGAGTGCCCGGGCACGTCGGCGATGTTGGTGAGGTCGGCGAGGTCGATCAGGCCGTCGACGTCGTAGACCTCGCGGTCCTCGAGGCGCAGGGCGTCGATCAGCTGCTGGCGCAGCTTCGAGTTCATCCCGGCGGCGATCTCGAGCCGCACGACCTCGCCGAAGCGGCGGCGGCGGATCTCGTCCTGGACCGCCTGCAGCAGATCGTCGGCCTCGTCGGAGACGGTGAAGTCGGCGTCGCGGGTGACGCGGAAGTAGCCGTGCTCGACTACTTCGGTGCCGGGAAAGAGCACGTCGAGATTGGCGGCGATCGCCTCCTCCAGCGGCACGAAGGCCTTGCCCCCCTCCCCGACCGGCAGGAAACGGCCGAGCAGCTCCTTCGGCACCTTGACCCGGGCGATGATCTCGGTGCCGCTCTCGGGGTCGCGCAGCAGCACGCCGAGGCTGAGCGAGAGGTTGGAGATATAGGGGAAGGGACGGCCCAGGCCGATGACAAGCGGCGTCAGCGCCGGGAAGACCTGCTCGTGAAAGCGAACGTCGATTTCGCCCAGCTCCTGCTCGCTCGCGGTGTCGAGCGAGACGATGCGAATCCCCTCCGCCTTCAGCGCCGGACGCAGGGTGCCGTTGAAACAGTCATGAAGGCGGTGGTCGAGCTCCAGCACGCGCGCCTGGATCGCGTCGATCTGCTCGCCCGGCGGCAGGCCGTCGGGGCCGCGGGCATCGATCCCGGCGTCGATCTGATCGAACAGGCCGGCCACCCGGACCATGAAGAACTCATCGAGGTTGTTTGCGTAGATCGCGCAGAAGCGGACCTGCTCCAGCAGCGGCACCTCGGGACCCTCGGCCAGTTCCAGCACCCGCTGGTTGAAGTCGAGCCAGGAGAGCTCGCGGTTGAAGTAAAGGGCGGGATCGTCGATCGGCCCATCGTACTGGCGCATCGCCATCGTCCCGAGCGGCTCAGGCAGCGCGGGCGGGCGCTTGCCGCCCGGCCGCCGGAACGGCGCTGAGAGCGCGACGATAGCCCTCGGCGAGCTGCTCGAGGGCGCGCTCCCAGGAGCGGCCTTGGGCCGCGCGAACGGCGGAGGCGCCGAGGTGGCGACGCAGCAGTGGCGAGGCCGCAAGCTGCAGCACGGTGCCGGCGATGTGATCGGCGTCGGGCCGGCAGAGCATGCCGGTGTGGCGGTTCTCGACCAGCGAGGCCGGGCCGCCCTCGGCGACGGCAACCACCGGCAGGCCGCTGGCACCGGCCTCGAGCACGACCTGGCCGTAGGTGTCGGTGGTCGAGCAGAAGAGGAAGAGGTCGGCGCTGGCGTAGGCACGGGCCAGGTCCTCGCCATCGAGCCAGCCGAGGAAGGTCGCGCGCTCGCCGAGCCGAGCGCGCAGCTCGTCCCCCTCGGGCCCGCCACCGGCGAGCAGCAGATGCAACCTCGGATCCGCCTCGTGCGCGCGCAAGAAGCTCTCGGCGAGCAAATCGAGGCCCTTCTCACGAGTGAGCCGGCCGGCGTAGAGAACCTTGACCTCGCCGGGGTAGTCCTCGCGGCGAGCCTTGCTGGGGTCGAAACGGGAGACGTCTACGCCACGCTCCCAGCGCCCCAGGCGCCCCGGCTCGACGCCGAGCTCGAGCAGGGAACGATCCGCTGCGGGGCTCGGCGAGAGCACCAGCGAGGGCGCACCGTAGAACGCCGCCAGCGCCATCCGCGCAATCGACTCGATACCACCGTCGCCACTGCGCAGGCCGGCGTAGGCACCGAGCTCGGTGTGGTAGCTGGCGATCAACGGCGTGCCGGCGACCCGGTTGAGCAGCGTCGCGGCGATGCCGGCCGGGCCGGGGGCGGTGACGTGGACGGCGTCGTAGCGACCCTCGGCGAGCGTCTCGACCAGATCCGGCAGACCGGGAACCCCAAGGCTCATCCCGGCGTAGAAGGGGACCTCGAGCTCGGCAGCCGCCGGCAGCCGCCGGTCGACCCCGGCATCGGTGCCGACCACCTCGATCTCGAAGCCCGGCACTCCGAGCTCGCGAATCTTCTCGATCGTCGCGGTGACGCCGTGCATCGAGCCGATCCCGTCAGCGATCAGCGCGATCCGCGGCCGCTCTCCCGGCCGAGCGGTCAGCTTCACCTTCTCGGCACCGAGGAAGGCGGTGGCGGGAGCGTAGGGCACGGCCGGGAGGAGGGCGTCGAAGAGGTCGCCGAAAGCGGCACCGATGTCACCTCTCCCCGCTGCGGCGGCCCCATTCGCGACCGCGCCGCGCAGGCGCCGCTCATGGATGCGGCGAGCGCGGCGGTAGAGGTCGGCGTGCGAGAAATCCTCGGCCTGCATGTGGGCGAGCAGGTCGCGGCCACGCAGGTCGATGTCGATCGAGCGCAGCCAGGCCTCGAGCAGCGCCCGGGCGTCGCCGGGGCCGATGTCGGCGGCGACCTTGCCCTCACGGGCGGCGCCCTCGCCGATCGCCCGCTGAGCGATCTTCAGAACCGCGGAGGGGTCCGGCCCGGCGCCCTCGTCCTCTTCGCGGTCGAGCACGAGAGCGCGGGTCGCCAGCGCCATCGCCGCGTGTGCCCACTTGGCGGCGCTGCCCTGCTCTCCGCCCGCCTCGACCGCGCCCTGGCGCAGGTGCTGCAGAAACTCTTCCGGCGTGGCGGCCGCGGGCGCCTCGGTGAAGGTGCGGCCGATATCCACGCCGGCGTGATCGTCGGAGCCGCCGATGCCGGTGTCGCCGTGGGTCTCGGTGTAGACGGCGGCGGGCATGTTCAGCTCAGCGGCTCGCGATCCGTTGCGCACCTCCCAGACCGGGAAGAGCCCGGCGAGCAGCCGCCGGTGCCGGGGCAGCAGCGGCGCCTCGACGTTGTAGAACGGGTGCGCGAGCGCGCAGGCGATCTCGTTTTCCAAAAGGTATGCGGCGCAGGACTCGAGATCGCCGGTGTGTGCCTGCAGCCACTCGTGGTCTCCGGGAGTGATCCCGTAACAGAGGACGTGAACCGCCTGGGGCTCGCCGGCGAAGCGAGCGGTCAGCTCCTCGGAGACGAAGCAATCGGGACGGTCGGCGAGCTCGAGGCAACCGTCGATCGTGTCGTGGTCGGTGATCGTGACGAAGTCCATCCCCCGCCGCTTGGCCAGCTCGTAGACCTCCTCGGGCGGCGTCGCGCACTCGGGAAGGCCAAGCGAGCGTTGAACCCCGAGGCGTGAAAACTGCGAGGCCGTGGAGTGGCAATGCATATCTACTCGGGAAGTCATCGGCGTCTCCCTGCTCTAGTCGTTTCTGTCACCTCCAGAGTTCGCTATTAGCAGGGAAAACTTGTGAACGAGCAGGCAATTCGCGGTGAAGATCCAGTGACCGGGGACGAGACGTGGCCTCAAGCGCGGCCCAGGTGCCCTTGCTCGCCTCCGCCTGCCAGAGCGCGGCGAAGTCATGGAAGAGGTGGTTGCGGCGCTCGTGCAGTAGCGCCGCGGCCGAGTCGATCGGCTCGACCTTGGGCAGCATCAGGTCGCAGTCGTGAAGGTCGCCCAGTACGGACTGCAGCTGCTTGGCGGCGTCACGGGCAACCTTCGCCTCCTCGCCGATGCAGGGGCCGACGATCTCCAGCACGTAACGCAGGCGCTTGGCCGCGATCCGCATGTCGTGCTGGGCGGCACCGGCATCGGACACGAGCGCCCCGTCAGCGAAGCCACGCAGCTCATCGAGCCGGATGCGGACTATGCGCGCGGCGTTGGGGCGCAGCGGCGCCCGCGGATCGAGATCCTTGACCCCACGGGCCTTCATCTCCTCGCCGCCTTGGCGAGCCCGGTCAAGCGCCGCCGCAGCTTCTTCAGCCGCTTGGCGGTGACAAAGGGGGCGAGATCGTCATTGGCCTGCCGCTGCCGCACGCGCAGATCCTCGATCAGCGCCTCGAGCGCCTCGCGATCCTCGCTTGCGCCCTCGCCGGAGAGACCTTCCAGCAGCTCGATCTCGACATCGAGGTCGCGGCGCTCGCCGAGCGCGTCGGCCAGCGCCTTCACCCGCTTCAGCGCCTTGCGATGCCGCTTGCGCGGAAAGCAATCTTCGAAAATCTCCAGCGCCGCCCGCAAGCGCCGCGTCGCGACTCGCATGTCATGGACGTGCTCCACCTCGCCGAGATCGAGCACGCCGTCGGCCTGCTTGAAGACCTCCTTGGCGCGGATCTTGACCACGCGCCTGGCGGCGGCCCCGAATGACGCCTCGCAGTCGAGCTCGACCTTGCGCGCGCTAGCCACAGGATGAGGCTAGAGGAGAACCGCCGTGCGCTCTAGGCGGCGAGGCGAATGCGCGAGCCGTTGATGCTGCCGTTGAGCATGTCGAGGACGACGCCCTCGCGCAGGCCACCCTTGCCGATTTGCAGCGGCTGGCCCAGTAGCTCGGAGACCTTCTCCAGCAGCAGCACCCCGGTGGCGAGAATGCGGACCCGTTCCGGGTCGAGCTCGTAGCGCCGGGCAACCTCGGCCGCCGGGTCGCCGCAGAGGACGCGAATGCCGCGCTCCAGCGTCTCGTACTCGAGCACCGCACCGACCAGGCGCCGCAGCGAGGTGGCGCTGCCGCCAACCGCGACGGCCTGAGCTGGGTGCTCGATCTCAACCCCGGCGAAGATGTCGTCGATGCGATCGCGGACCTTGCGGATCTCGGCCGCCGAGGGGGGATCGGAGGAGATCAGCTCGTCGGCGAGGACGCCCGATCCGACCCGCCAGGAGCGGACCTCGCTGGCTCCGCCCGGCACTGTGCCGAGGATCACCTCGGTCGACCCGCCGCCGACGTCGACGACGCCGACCCTGCCGGCCACCGGGTGCCCTAGCGTCTTGGTCGCGCCAATAAAGGAGAGCCTCCCCTCCTCCTCGTCGCTGAGAATCTCGACCGGCACCCCGGCCGCCTCGCCGATCGCCTCCGCCACGGCCTCGCCGTTCGAGGCCTCGCGCACGGCAGCGGTCGCAACCGCCCGAATCTCCTCCGCCCCGGTCTCTTTCGCCAGGCGCACCTGGGTCGCAACTACCTCGCAGACTTCGTCGATCTTCGCGCCGACGATCGCGCCATCGCTGTCAAGCGCCTTGTTGATCCGCGTGTAAGCCCGCTGCTCCATCACCTTCTTCAACTGGCCATCCACAGGCTCCGCGACCAAGACTCGCGTCGTGTTGGAACCAATATCTATGGCAGCGCAGAGCATCCCGGGCCTCTTTCAGCATGTTCCCAGACGCAGCGGATCTCAACCGTTACTCGCGCCCCTACCCACTGGGATGCGAGGCGTCCTCAAACTCGCGGAAGAGGCCCGTCACCACAAACGCAACCTGCTCGCCGATGTCGACGGCGTTGTCGGCGATGCGCTCGATCGCCCGCGCGGCGAGCAGCATCGTCATCGCCCATTCGCGCCGGTCGGCATCGTCGCCGATCTCCAAAGCGAGGCGGAAGCATTCGCGGTTGAGGTTGTCGACGACGTCGTCTTGGCGCACCAGGTCCTGGGCGAGTTCGATGTCGCGGTCGCCGAAGGCGCGCTTGGCCTGGCTGATCAGCAACTTCGTCTGCCCGCCCATCGAGAGGATCAGCTTCACCATCTCCCGGTCGGCCGGCGGCTCGTTGCCAGAGAGCGGGATCATCTTGCAGATGTTCACGCACTGATCGCCCATCCGCTCGACGCTCTTCAGCACGTGCAGCAAGGCCGAGATCAGGCGCAGGTCGGTCGCCACCGGCGACTGCGTCGCCAGCAGCGTGATCAGGCTCTGGTGCACCTCGAGGTAGCGACCGTCGATGCGGTCGTCATCGACGACGACCAGCTGCGCCAGCTCGACGTCCTGATGCTCGATCGCCTCCAGGGTCCGTTTCAGCGCCGCGCTGACGAGGTTGAGCCCGTCGAGGGCGCTGCCCTCGAGCCGGTCGAGCTCCTCCTGGTACTGGGTGCGAGTTTCGGTCGGCATCAGCCGAACTTCCCGGTCACGTACTGCTCGGTGCGATCGTCGTCGGGGTTGGTGAAGACCTTGTCGGTGGCGCCGACCTCGACCAGCTCGCCGCCGAGCATGAAGACGGTGGTGTCGGCGACGCGCGCCGCCTGCTGCATGTTGTGGGTGACGATGACGATCGTCACCCGCTGCTTGAGCTCGCCGACTAGCTCCTCGATCTTCAGCGTCGCCACCGGATCCAGAGCCGAGCAGGGCTCGTCCATCAACAGCACCTCGGGCTCGACCGCGAGCGCGCGGGCGATGCAGAGGCGTTGCTGCTGGCCGCCTGAGAGACCGGCGCCGGGACCCTTGAGCCGGTCCTTGACCTCGTCCCAGAGGCCGGCCCCGACCAGCGCTTCGCGGCCACGATCCTCGATCTCGCCGCGCGGAGCGCCGGTCAACCGCAGGCCCGCTGTGACGTTGTCGATCACCGACATCATCGGGAACGGATTTGGCTTCTGGAAGACCATGCCGACGGCGCGGCGCACGGCGACGACGTCGATCGCGCTGTCGTAGAGGTCGAGTTCGTCGAGCAGCACCCCTCCCTCGGCCCTGGCGCCGGGAATCTCCTCGTGCATGCGATTGATGCAGCGCACCATCGTCGACTTGCCGCAGCCGGAGGGGCCGATGATCGCGGTGACGCGGTCGGCGCTGAACTCGAGGTCGACCCCGCGCACCGCGTGGGTGGCGCCGTAGTAAGCGTTGAGCCCTTTGAGCTGGACGTTGCCGACGTCGCGCTTTTTTGCCCCCGCCCGGTGAACGCTGGCGCCGGGGATCGAGATCGCCGGCCCCCTCTGCGGTGCGCGTGCCTGCGGCTCTGGATTGGGCTCGGTCATTGTGGTGCTCTCGATCGACTCTCTGCTGTCCATCCTAGGACTCCTCGGGTGGCGGGCGGACGCGCGGGGGTCATACCCCCATGCGCTTGCGGGAACGGGCGTAGAAGGCGCGGGCGACGACGTTGAGGACGAGCACGAAGGCGATCAGGATCAGCGCCGCCGCCCAGGCCTGGGTGTGTGCCTCGGGGCTGGGGGACTCCGAGGACTGGAAGATGAAGATCGGGATCGAGGCCAGCGCTTCGCCCGGTTCGGTGAGCACGCCCTGGCCGTAGATCGAGGAGAGCAGGATCAATGGTGCGGTCTCGCCGGCAACGCGGGCGACGGCGAGCAGGGCGCCGGTGATCAGGCCCCCGGCCGCGGTCGGGATCGTGATTCGCACGGTCGAGCGCCAGTGGGCGATGCCGAGCGCGTGGGCGGCCTCCTTGAGGCTGGCCGGGACAAGGGTCAACACCTCCTGGGCGGTGCGGGCGACGATCGGCAGCATGATGATCGCCAGCGCCACCGAAGCGGCGAAGCCGCTCTGTTTGTTGCCCTCAACCAGCAGGCCGAAGACGAAGATGCCGGTGATGATCGTCGGCACCCCGTTGAGGATGTCAAGCACGAAGCGGACGGCGTGGCCGAAGCGCGGCCCGGCGAACTCAGTGGTGTAGATCGCGACCAGGAGGCCGATCGGGATCGCCATCAGGGCGGCGAGGCCGACCATGATCGCCGAGCCGACGATCGCGTTGGAGATGCCGCCGCTGGTGTCGCCGAAGAGACCGGTCGGGGTTGTGAGGAAGTGCAGGCTGAGCGCACCCAGCCCCTTGAGCAGGACCGAGCCGACGACGATCAGCAAGACCGAGACGGCAAGCAGCGCGGCGATCGTCGAGGCGACCTCGATCGCGCGATTGACCCGCTTGCGCCGCTTCAGATTGCCGCGGTCAAGCAGCAGCGCGTGATCGCTCATAGCGCCTCAGCCTCCGTCAGGGTGGCGTCCGTGTCCTTGAGCCTGCCGCGCTGCACGATCAAGCGGGCGATCACGTTGACGACGACCGCAAAGACGAGCAGGATCAGGCCCAGGTAGGCCAGCGAGGGCTTCTGCAGCGCCCCCGGCGCGCCCTGGAACTGGGCCGCGATCTGGGCCGCCATCGTGCCGCCGGTGTGGAAGAGGGAGACGTTGATCGCGGTCGCGCCGCCGATCACCTGGGCGACCGCGATCGCCTCGCCGATCGCCCGGCCGAGGCCGAGGATCGAAGCGCCGACGATGCCGGCGCGCGAGTAGGGCAGCACCACTTCCCTGACCATCTCCCAGCGGGTGGCGCCGAGCGCGTAGGCACCCTCCTTGAGGTCGCCCGGCACCGTCTCGAAGACCTCGCGGGTGACGCTGGTGATGATCGGCGTGACCATGATCGTCAGGATCACCGCCGCGGTCAGGTAGCCGAAGGCCGATGGGTCGCCGCTGAAGATCGGCAGGAATCCGAGCACGCTCTGCAGCGCCGGCTCGATCATGTCGTGCATGAAGGGACCGAGGACGAGGATCCCCCAGAGGCCGAGGATCACGGTCGGGATCGCCGCCAGCATGTCGACCAGGGTCGCCACCGGCCGCCGCAAGCGCGACGGGGCCAGCTCGGTCAGGTAAATCGAGATCGCGATCGAGATCGGCGCGGCGAAGAGCAGGGCGATCGCCGAGGTGACCACCGTCCCGTAGAGGAACGGCGCCGCGCCGAAGTTTTCCGTGACCGGGTTCCAGTCGTTGGTGGTGACGAAGCCGATGCCGAAGGCCGAGATCGCCGGCCAGGCGATGTGAACGACCTCGTAGACGATCCCGACTATGACCGCGACGGCGAGCGCTGCCGCGAGGCCGGAGAGGCCTCGCAGCAGCGGGTCGCCGATGCGGTCGGTGAGGTTGCGCCGGGCCCGCAGCACTGGATTGCTGAGGGCGCCGGCCTCCAACTAGCTGCCGATCTTGGCGATCGCCGTTTTGCCGGCGGCGACGACCTGCTTGGGCAGTGGCGCGAAGTCGAGATCGGGACCAAATTCCTGGCCCGCCGGACCGATCGCGTAGGTGATGAACTTTTTCAGCGCTTCGGCCTTTTCGCTTTCCAGCGGCACGATCACGTAGGTGTAGGTCGAGATCGGATAGGCGCCCTTGGCCGAGGCCGGCAGGTCAGCCAGTGAGATCGAGTTGTCCTTGCCGATCGTCTTCACCGCGTCGGCTGCTGCTTCGACGCTTTCCACGCCCGGTTCCGGGAATTCCCCGGCCGAGTTTTCGACCAGCGGCATGCTGAGTTCGTTGGAGAGCGCGTAGGCGAGGCCGACGTAGCCGATCGCGCCGTCGGTCTGCGAGATCGCAGCGGCGACGCCGTCGTTCTTTTCGGCGCCGACGCCGGTCGGGAACTTGACCGTGGTCGAGGTGCCGACCTTCGACTTGAATTCAGGGCTGATCGTCGAGAGGTAGTTGGTGAAGGCGTAGGTGTCGCCGCTGCCGTCGCTGCGGTAGACGGGTGTGATCTTGGTGCTCGGCAGGCTGGCGCCCGAGTTGAGCTTGGCGATCGCTGGATCGTCCCACTGCGTGATTTCGCCCAGATAGATGCCGGCGAGGACTTCGCCGTTCAGCTTCAGGTTCTTGGGCGCGCCGCTGACGTTGTAGGCGGGCACGGTTCCGCTCAGGGCCCAGGGTATCTGCTCGACGCCGTCGGCTTCTTCGAACTGTTCCGGCGTCAGTGGCGCATCGGAGGCACCGAAATCGACCGAGCGCGAGGTGATCTGGTCGATCCCGCCGCCACTACCGATCGCGCCGTAGGTGACCGTTTCTTCGGACTTGCCGGCGTAGTCGGACTGCCACTTCGACATCAACGGGGCAACCAGGGTGCTGCCGGCACCGACCAGGGGCGAGCTGGACGATCCTCCGCTGCTATCCGATGACGAGCTGCCGCATGCTGCAACGGCGACGGCAAGAGCCAGCGCCACGCTGACAGTGAGAAGTCTCTTGGTCACGCGTATCTCCTTAAAGTTCGGGAACCGAATTGGCGTTTCGGCGCCACACTCTCAGCGGCCCCCCAACAGCTTGTTACCTGGCTGTATCGGGGATGTAAAAAAGATGTAAAAGGCACGGCGGCGCGCAAAGAGCCCCTGCATCAGCCGTCGGGCGAGAAGCGGTAGCCGATGCCGCTGTGGGTGTGGATCAGGCGCTGGCCGGGCAGCGCGTCGCTCAGCTTCGAGCGCAAGCGACTGACGTAGACGTCGACCGAGCGGTCATCGTGGCGCGGCTCCCGCCCCCAAACCTCGGCATAAAGTTCCTCGCGGGTGAGGATGCGCTGCGGGTGCGCCGCAAGCGTGGTCAGCAGCTGCAACTCGCGCATGGTAAGGCTCAGCGGCCGGCCGTCGACCAATGCCGCGTGCTCTTCGGGCCGAATCTCCAGCATGCCGACCGAGGATCGCCGCGATCGGCGGGGGATCGGTTACCCGGCCGTAAAGCTGCTGTGAACTACTTGTGAATCCTCGGCCTCGGCGGGCTCGCCAGGACCGAGTTGTTGCCCGCTCCCCGCGCCGGTCTCGGGGTCGAAGCGGTAGCCGACGCCGAAATGGGTGTGAATGTAGCGCCAGCTCGGCGAGCGCTTCTCGAGCTTCTGGCGCAACTTGCGGATGAAGACGTCGACCGAACGATCGCCGTGAGCCATCGCGTAGCCCCAGACCCGCTGATAAATCGCCTCGCGCTCGAGCACCTGGCCCTTGGCGTCGGCGAGCAGCTGCAGCAACTCGAACTCACGGCGGGTCAGGTCGAGGCTGCCGTCGCCGACGAAGGCCTGGAACTGGTCGGCTCGAATCTCCAGCTCGCCGACGACGACGGGGCCGGTCTCGGTGCCGGCGCGACTGCGGCGGCGGCGGCGGGAAACCGCCTCGATCCGCGCCATCACCTCCTCCGGGTGGCACGGCTTGGCGATCCAGTCGTCGACCCCGAGCCGCAGTCCCCGCACCCGCTGGGCGACGGTGGAGCGGCCGGTGCAGACGATCACGCCGAGGTCCGGCAGCAAGGCGCAGACCCGTTCCAGGTAATTCCAGGCTTCCTCGCCGAGCACGGTCGGGTCGAGCAGCAGCGCGTTCAGCTTCATCGCCACCAGCTCCTCGGGCGGGATCGCGCTGCTCAGCACCCGCTGCTGCCAGCCGGCCGTTTCGGTTCGCTTCGACAGCACGGTCACAAAACCGCTGTCGTTATCGATTACCGCGAGCCGAATGGTCTGCTGTGTATTCAAGTGGCGGACGCCGTGTTTGGCGAGGAGTGCCCAATGCTGCGAGGCGGGGGCATTGTATGTGCCAAAGACGGCGGGTGCACCGGCAAAAGCCCTGCGTTCACAGGATTTTCACAGCCGAAAGCCCTAATTTGCGGGAAAGCGGTCAAGCCAACGCTCAGCAGGTTGTTACTCGACGTTCTCCGGCGCTTCTCCGAATGTTCACGGCCAAGCGGCCGGTTGAAGCCAGACTCCACTCTCACGAGACTCCTCTCTCGTCACCGCGAACGGCCCACTGCCCCGGGCCGTTCGCCATTTCTGGGCTCGCTAACCGATCGCCCCAGTCGCCGCCAGCACCAGGACCAGAGCGCCCAGAGCGATTCGATAGATGACGAAGATCTCCAGCGTGTGAGTGCTGAGGTAGCGCAGCAGCCAGGCGATCGCCAGGTAGCCGGTGACGAAGGCGACGAGCGTGGCGATCGCCGTCGCCCCCACCGACGGGCTGCCGGCTTCGCCGACCTTGCGCAGCTCGAAGAGGCCGCTGAGGACCACCGCCGGCACCGAGAGCAAGAACGAGTAGCGAGCGGCGGCGACCCGGTCGAAGCCGCGAAAGAGGCCGGCCGAGATTGTCGCCCCGGAGCGCGAGACGCCGGGGACCAGGGCGAGCGACTGCGCGACGCCGATGAAAAGACCGTCGCGGCCGTCCATCTCGGCCAGGTCTCGCTTGCGAGTGCCGACCCGCTCCGCGGCAACCATGACGAAGGAGAAGAGGATCAGCGCCGAGCCGATCAGGTAAAGGCTGCGCGCACCCGACTCGATCTGGTCCTTGAAGATGAAGCCGAAGATCGAGATCGGGATCGTGCCGAGGACGATGAACCAGCCCAGCCTTGCCTCCTGGCTGGCCCGGCGAATCGGCACCCGCAGCTCACGCAGCCAGGCAACCGCAATTCGCCAGAGGTCGGCGCGAAAGTAGATCAGAACGGCAGCCATCGTCCCGAGCTGGATCACGGCGGTGAAGCCGGCGCCGGGGTCGGGCCAGCCGAGCAGCGCCGGAACGATCCGCAGGTGCCCGCTGGAGGAGATCGGCAGGAACTCGGTCAGGCCCTGCACGAGGCCCAGGACGATTGCTTCGAGGGTGCTCATAAGCCGAGCATCGTATGGGGCGCGTGCGCTAGATTGCCCGTTGTGAGAATCCCCGCACGGCCAGCCAGAGCCTTTACAGCATTCGTCGCAGCGCTGCTCTCGATGCTGCTTGCGGCTCCATTGGCACTGGCCGATAACGGTGTCGGGCTGGCCGGGCCGACGACCGATAAGACGGTCACCTTCTTCTGCTTCGGCGTGATCGGCTTCTTCGCCGTCCTCGTGATCGTGCTCTCGATCGTCCAGGGCCGGCTCGAGGCGCGCAAAGAACGTCGCCGTTACGACCTAGAGCGCCTCGGTTAAAGCCGGCTCAGTCGAGCCTGAAGCCGCTCAGCAGCCTTTTCTCGCTCTCGCCCTCGATCCTGGCGACGACTTCTATTTTGCCCTCGAGCGGGGTGTCGCGGATCTTTGTCGCCAGTAGGTCGTCGACCTGGAAGATGCCGGCCGAGTTGTTGAGCTCGATCTCTATGCGCACCGGCCGCTCCTCCCCTGCCTCGATCCGCACCTTGTCGACCGCGGCGGCCGAGATCGAGTGGATTCCCTCCTGGCCCGCTTCGATCGGCAAGCGGGTGCGGCCCTGGGCCATGTCGAGCGCATCGGCGACCCGGACCACGCCCGCCTCGAGCGTGTAGGGCTCGCCGCGGCGACGGTGGCCGATGATCGTGTGGAGAATCTCGGAAGCGACGACCGTGCGCTCGGGCTGCTTGTAGGAATCGGCCAGCAGGCGTTCGAGCGCGCCGCTGGCGAGGAAGAGGCTGTAGGCCTCGTGGTCCTGCCTGTGGATCGACATGCCGACGTCGTGCAGGAGAGCACCGCCGGCGACGACCACCTCCGCATCTTTCGCGGACATCCCGTGGTCGGCTATGACCACCGGCTCAACGCCCGCCTTGACAAGTAGCCGCAAGAGCCGCAGGGCGATGTTGAGCGCGATCTGCATGTGCACCCACGAGTGATCTGACATGCCAAGCCGCTCGGCGTGCACCTGGGCCATGTACCACCAGGCCCGCACCTGCTCGTCCTCGTTGACCGCCCCTAGAAAGCTCTCCAGCTTGCGGTTGCCGCGCGTCGGCGCTCGCACCTTCGCCTCGGCGATCGCCTCTTTCGGGGGCTTGCGCTGTGGTCCCTTCGGATCGGGTGTCGGAACCGCCTCGCTCATGCCCTGATCGTAGGTTCAGCCGCAGACGGGCCAGGGGCTGGATCCTGAAGCGGCGTAGAGCAGCGCAGCGCGGTAGTCCTGCTCCGATTCGGAAGCAGCTGCGGGGTCGCCCGAGCCGCCCATCGATTCCCAGGTGCCGTAGTCGAACTGGTACTTGCCGCGATAGGTGCCGTCCGAGGAGACCGCGGTGGGGTCGCCGCCGGACTCGCAGGCGCCGATCGCGTCGAGCGTTTCCCGGGAAACACCGCCGGGAAGGGATGCATAGAGCTCGCGGCGTTGGCGGCGGAGCTTGGCACGATGAGCCCGCTGGATGCTCGCGACCGTGACGCGGATCGTCTCGTGGAACCTCTCGACCGGCCGCTGCAGGACGCCGATCTTGACCGGCTTGGCGTCGGCGACGCCGATCTGGGATGAGGAGCTGCTGCTGCCGGCCGCGAGGGCCGCCGCGGGGAAGGCGATGCAGGCGATCAGGACAGGGACGAAGTATGTGCGTTTTGTGAGCAAGCGCGGAACCGTGGCGGTATTTGCGGCCTCGGAACGTGATCGCGCTCACACTGCTCACATCGCTAGTGCCGTCTGCCACGACACCAGGCACGGATCCCCTGCCGGTGGGCGAAAATGAATTGCTTCTTGCGCCGCTACCAATTCGAACTGCATCAAATTCTCGTCCCAGCAGGTAGAGAATTTGATGCAGTTCGTGGGGAACGAGGATGATTGGGCCATCGCCGAGACGCCGACATCGCGCCTGCTGCTTGCCTGCCCCGATCGGCCCGGGCTGATCGCTGCCGTCAGCGGCTTCCTTGCCGAAGCCGGACTCAACATCATCGACGCCGACCAGCACTCGAGCAACGAGGGTCGCTTCTTCATGCGGATGGTCTTCGACGCCGGTCCGGAGAATGAGCGGGAGGGCCTGCGACAGCGCTTTGAGCGCGAGCTCGCGGCCCCCTTCGAGATGGACTTCCGTTTCGCCGAGTCGAGCGAGCGCAAGCGGAGCGCGATCATGGTCTCTCGCGAAGACCACTGCCTTTCCGACCTGCTCTGGCGCTGGCGCAGCGGCGAGCTGGGTGCCGAGGTCGTCGCCGTCATCTCCAACCATCCCGACCACGCGGGGCAGGTTGAATCCCTCGGCCTGCCGTTCCACCACGTGCCGATCGATCCGGACGCTCGCGACCGAGCCGAGGCGCGGGTTCTGGAGCTGCTGGCAGGAGTCGACCTGCTCGTCCTCGCCCGCTACATGCAGATCCTCTCCCCCGAGTTCCTGCGCCGGCTCGATGCCCCGGCGATCAACATCCACCACAGCTTCCTGCCCGCCTTCGTCGGCGCCGATCCCTACCGACGGGCGCACGAGCGCGGCGTCAAGCTGATCGGCGCCACCGCCCACTACGTGACCGAGGCGCTCGACGCCGGGCCGATCATCGATCAGGATGTGACCAGGGTCAGCCACCGTGACGAGGTCGACGACCTGAAGCGGATCGGCCGCGATATCGAGCGCCTCGTCCTTGCTCGCGCGGTCAAGGCCCATCTCGACGACCGGGTCCTGCTCGACGGCGCTCGCACAATCGTCTTCTAACAGTGGGCGCGAATCGCAAATATATATTGGGGAAATGGAGGAGGCGACGCTCCCGGGCACGCCCGTGACAACCGAGCCGCCCGGCTCGAGGCGGCCCGCCGTGGCCAACGCAGTGCGTTACCTTCGCAATCCGCTGGAGTTCGGGATCGGCCTTCACCGCCGCCACGGCGATATTTTCCGGGTGTCGTTTCCTTATTTCGGCGAAATCGTCTACGTCGCCGACCCGGCCCTGGTCAAGCAGCTCTTCACCGGCTCGCCGAAGCAGTTCCACGCCGGCGAGGCGAACTCAGTCGTACTGGAGCTGGCCCTCGGGCCGAACTCCGTGCTGACACTCGACGACGAGGCGCACCTAAACCAGCGCAAGCTGCTGCTACCCCCTTTCCATGGTGAGCAGATCAAGAACCACGGCGAGCTGATTCGCGAGATCACGCTGAAAGAGATGCAGAGCTGGCCGGTAGGCAAGCCCTTCCCATTACGGCCCCGCATGCAGCGAATCACCTTGGCGGTGATCATGCGCGCCGTTTTTGGCGTCCACGACGAGGCCCGCCTCACCCACTTCGAGCATTTGATCGAGACCTTCAACGACCGCGTCACCGTGGTCCTCGGCGTACCGATGCTGCGTCGCAACCTCGGCCGTTGGAGTCCCTGGCGCAGATTCCAGCGCGCCAAGGCGGCACTGGACGAGTTCATCTACGAAGAGATCGCACTGCGGCGGGCCGGAGGCGGAGAGGACGGCGCCAAGAAGGGCGACATCCTCTCGTTGCTGCTGGAGGCGCGGCACGACGACCACAGCCCGATGAGCGATGAAGAGCTGCGCGACGAGTTGATCACGGTGCTCGCCGCCGGCCACGAGACGACGGCGACGGAGCTGTCCTGGACGATGGAGCGCCTGCTGCGCACGCCCCGTGTGATGGCGAAGCTGCGCGAGTCGCTTGCCGCCGGCGAGGTCGACTACCTCGACGCGACGATAAAAGAGACGCTGCGAGCGCGACCGGTGATCATCGACGTGGCGCGCAAGATGACAGAGCCGGGCCGGATCGGCGGCTACGAGCTGCCAGCCGGGACCTACGTCATGGCGGCGATCGCCGCGATGCACTATCGCGAGGACCTCTTCCCAAATCCGAAAGAGTTCCGCCCCGAGCGCTTCCTCGAGGAAAAGGCCGACAACTACGCCTGGATCCCCTTCGGCGGTGGGGTGCGGCGTTGCATCGGCGCCTCCTTCGCGGAATACGAGATGCGGATCATCCTGCGCGAGATCATCGAGGGCGCCGCCCTCAGCGCCCCCAATCCGAAGCCCGAGCCGGTCAGGATCAGCAACCTCACCCTCGCTCCCAGCAAGGGCACCGTGGTCAAGCTGGACCGCCCGCTGCACTGACCGCCCGCTCGGCCTCCTCCCAGCGCTCGTAGAGCTCGGCCAGCTTGTCTTTCGCAGCTTCGTGACGCTCGGTCGCCCCCTCGGCCTTGTCCGGTGTCGACCAGGCGGCAGGATCGGCCAACTCCTCCTCGACTTTCGCCAGCGCAGCTTCAGCCGCCGCGATCTTCTCCGCCAGGCGACCGGCCTTGCGGGCGGCTTTTTTCGAGATCGTGCCGGGACTATGGCTCTTGGCTGCTTTTTTGCCCTCGCGCTTGGCGGCCGCGGCAGAGGCCGACGCCGCTTCCGCGCGTTCGTCGCGGTCATGCTGGTAAGTCGCCCAGCCGCTGTCGTAGCTGCGCAGCTCGCCGTCCTCGCAGACCAGCGTACGGCTGCCGACCGCCTCGAGCAGGGCGCGGTCGTGGGAGACGAGGATCACCGCACCTTCGAAGGCCAGCAGCGCGTCCTCCAGCGCCTCGCGGCTCTCGATGTCGAGGTGGTTTGTCGGCTCGTCGAGGATCAGCACGTTGGCGCCGGAGGCGACCAGGATCGCCAGCGAGAGGCGGCGCTGCTCGCCGCCAGAGATGTCGTCGAGCGACTTCTCGGCATCGGAACCCGAGAAGAGGAAGCCGCCGAGCAGGCGGCGCGCCTTCTGGCCGCTGAGCCCGGTCTCGCGCTGGGCCGCTTCCAGCACCGAGCCCTCCCCCGCCGCCGTCTCGGCGTGCTGGGAGAGGTAGCCGACCTTGACGTTGTGACCGGTACGAACCGAGCCCGCGGCGAGCTCGCGCTGCTCGGCGAGGGTCTCGATCAGGGTCGTCTTGCCGGCGCCGTTGGGACCGACGAGGACGACGTGCTCGCCCCGTTCGACTTCGAGGTTGGCGCCGGCAATCAGGGTCCGTCCCGGCACTTCGATCGTCGCGTTGACGAGTTTGAGCACGATCCTGCCCGGCCGCTCGGGTTTGACGAAGGAGAAGCGCAGGTTGCGACGATCCTGCGCCTCGGCCTTGGCCCCGTCGCGCTTGATCTTGTCGATCTGCTTCAGCCGCGACTGCGCCTGTTTGGCCTTGGTCGCCTTGTAGCGGAAGCGCTCGACGAAACGCTCCATTCGGTCGATCTCGGCCTGCTGGCGCTCGATCGCCTTGCCGAGGGCGATCGCGCGCGCCGCCTGCTCCTTGCGCCAGGCGTGCCAGGGGCCGGCGAAGAAGCGGCCGCGCTGGGCCTCCAGCTCCAGCACCGAGGTTCCCACCGCCTCGAGGAACCAGCGGTCGTGGGCGACGAGGACGACCGCCGCGTCGAGATCGACCAGGTAGCGCTCGAGCCACTCAAGCGAGGGAATGTCGAGGTGGTTCGTCGGCTCGTCGAGCAGCAGCAGGTCGGGGCGGGTGGTGAGGGCGCGGGCGAGCGAGGCGCGGGTCAGCTCGCCGCCGGAGAAGGTCGAGAGCCGGCGTTTCGCCGCCTCCTCGCCGAAGCCAAGACCGCTGAGCACGGCGAGGACGTCGTCGCGCCAGCGATAGCCGCCGCCGGCTTCGAGCCGCTGCTGGGCGGTGGCGTAGGCGCGCATCGTCTCCTCGTCCGGGGTGCCCTTCGACATCGCCCCCTCGAGGCGCGCCAGCTCCGCCTCGATCTCCTGCATATCGGTGCGCCCGGAGAAGACGTAGTCGCCGAGGGAGATCTCGGCATCGCGCGGCGGCCGCTGGTCGTGCAGCGCCACCCGGGCGCCTTTCTGCAAGGCGATGCTGCCCGAATCTGGTGGCCGCTCGCCTGCCAGCACCCGCAGCAGGGTCGACTTACCGACGCCGTTGCGCCCGGAGAGGGTCATCCGCTCGCGCGGCTCGAGCTTGAAGGAGACCTCCTCGAAGAGCAGCTTGCCCCCCGCGTAGAGGTCGATCGATGTCGCTGTTGCGATCGCCATGGTCGATCCCTGACATTACGCGGCCAGCCTGCGCGGAGGCGTAACCTCCCGGCATGAAGCGCGAGGAGCTGCAGGCCGTACAGACCCCGCTGAAGGAGCGCTACCGCGACGATCCCGCCGCCGCGGTGCTCACCCTCTCGGCTGACGGCAAGCTGGGCGAGGGCGTCTCCTGTTCCGTGCAGACCGGCCGGGCGATCGCCGAGGCCGGGCTGCACCCCGCCTCCGGCGGCGACGGCAGCCTGCTCTGCTCGGGCGACATGCTGCTCGAGGCGCTGGTCGCCTGCGCCGGGGTGACGCTGCAGGCGGTGGCAACCTCGCTGGGGATCGAGGTCGAGTCCGGGACCGTGCGTGCCGAGGGCGAGCTCGACTTCCGCGGCACCCTCGCGGTCGACCGCGAAGCGCCGGTCGGCTTCTCGGCGATCCGCCTCTCCTTCGAGCTTGAGACCGACGCCGACCGCGAGCAGCTCGACACCCTGCTGAAGCTGACCGAGCGCTACTGCGTGGTCTTCCAGACCATTGCCGGCGCGCCACAGCTCTCGGCAACGGTCGAGACCGCATAGGGCCCCGTCGATGGCCGGGCCGCTGCGACACCTCGGCGACCTGGCCAAGGCGCGGGTAACGCGGCGCGCGACCGAGCGCGAAGACGGGCAGGTGTTGGGCGAGCTCGAGGCGAAGCCGCTTGAGCTGCCGGCCGGGCTGGAAGTCGAATGGCTCGGCGTCTCTGGCTACCGGATGACTTTCGAGCGACAGACGCTGTTCGTCGACCCCTACCTCTCGCGGGTTCCGTTCGCCGACCTGCTGCGGCGACGGCCGACCCTGCCGGACCCGGCCGCGCTCGATCGCTTCATCCACGCTCCCGGCGAGGTCGCGGGCGTCCTCGTCGGCCACACCCACTTCGACCACGCGGTCGACGCGCCGGCGATCGCTCGGCGCTTCGGCTGCAACGCGTACGGCTCGGACTCGCTGCTGACGCTGATGGGCCTGCACGGGCTCGCCGGGCAGGCGGTCGAGGTCAATCCCTACAAGACCTATGAGCTCGGCCCTTTCGAGGTCAGCTTCGCCCCAAGCGTCCACTCGAAGCTGCTGCTCGGCCTCGCCGTCCCCTACGACGGCGACCTCACCTGCGAGCACCTCGACGCGCTCTCGCCGGCCGCCTACCGTTGCGGCCAGGTATGGGGAATCTCGATCAAGGTCGCCGGGCTGCACTTCTACCACCAGGGCAGCGCCAACCTGATCGACGAGGCGATCCGCGAGCGCGGCGTCGACGTCTTCCTCGCCGGCGTTGCCGGCCGCAGCTTCACCGAGGACTACTGGCAGCGCATCCTCCCCCGCCTCGATCCCAAGGTCGTCGTCCCGACCCACTACGACAACTTCTTCCGCCCCCTCGGGCGGCCAATGGAGTTCGTCTCCAACGTCCAGCTGGCGGCGCTGCCAGAGGAAATCGGCGCGGTCAGCGCCGACGCCCGGATAGCGGCCCTCCCCCGCGCCGACCTCTAGGCGAGCCTGGCGGCGATCTGGTCGACGGTGCCCTTGGTCCGCATCGTCCAAGGACCGACGGCCGCCTCGATCGCCTTCAGGTCGAGGTCCGATTCGGAGAGGCCGCCGCTGGGCAGCCAGTAGAGCTCGCGGCCATCGATCGTCAGTAGATCCTCGTCGCTTCCCAGGCCGAGTGCCTGCCCCCTGGCTTTGACTTTCGGCACAGCCGGCAGAAACGCAACCTGCAGCTTTCCTTTTGAAGCGTTGACCAGCCCCGTATCGAATGGCTCCTGCGCGGAGACCGCTTCCAGCTCCGCGGCGTTGCGGAGGAAAACCGGGACCTTGTAGCCAAGCGACTCGCCCAGGTCGGCTTCGATCCGCAGCTTCAACTTTTCCTCGCCCTTCTCCGCCGTCTCGAAGATCACGTTGCCGCTGGCGCGGAAGCAGGAGACCTCGCCAAGGCCAAGTCGCTCGAACTCCCGCTTCAGCTCCTCGTTCTTGATCCGGCGACCGCCGAGGTTCATCCCGCGCAGAAAGGCGACGTAGCGCTCCATCCGCCAACCATACGAATCCGGCGCTCCAGGCGTGCGACGATGGCGCGATGAGCACCGACTACAGCCAGCTGCCAGCGGACCTGCCGGTTCCGAAGGACGACGGCGCTGCCGATCACCTCGCGGCAATGGCCCTGCCGGCGCTCCGCCTTCCCTCGAGCCTGGGCGGAATGGTCGATCTGGCCGAGGTCGGCGGCGGCTGCCTCGTTGCCTACATCTACCCCCGCACCGGCACGCCGGGCGAGCCCTCGCCCGCCGGCTGGGACGACATCCCAGGCGCCCGTGGCTGCACGCCGCAGAGCTGCGCCTATCGCGACAACCTCACCGAGTTCTCTTCGCTGGGAGCGACCGTGGTCGGCATCAGCGCCCAGAGCCCCGAGGAACAGCGAGAGTTCGCGGAGCGCGAGCACATCCCCTTCCCCCTGCTCAGCGACAGCGATATGAAGCTCGTCGGCGCGCTGCGGCTCCCGACCTTCGAAGCCGACGGCACGACCCTCTACAAGCGCCTTACCCTGATCGCCGAGAAGGGCAAGATCGGCAAGGTCTTCTACCCCGTCTTCCCACCCGACCGCAACGCCGCCGAGGTGCTTGCCTGGCTGCGTGACGATCGAATTGATGGAGGCGCCGAGAATTGAACTCGGGTCCGAAGCCGTAGTGCGATGGCGTCTACAGGTTTAGCTGGCGCTTGATTCTCGTCTCCCGGGGTCCGCGCCGACAGGCACTACGGAAGACAAAGCCCCTTGAATTTCCCCGGCCGGACAGGGCGCCCCGTCCGAGTAAGCCCGCAATTGAAGCCGGTGTCCCCCCTCGCGGGCGGAGGAGGACCGACTCTTACGGCTTAGCTATGAACTAAGCGGCAAGGGCGAACTCATGGTCCGCACGTATTGGTTTGTGCCGGGGTTTAACGAGGCCTCCGGCAACCTCGACCTGCAACCTTTCGCACGAATCGACCACGTCGAAGCCTGTCGCCCCCGTGCTGGATGCATCTGTGATTGTACGCGCAATGGAGAGCAGGGCCTACGACGCGATAGTTCTCGGCGCGGGCCCGGCCGGAGAGGTCGTCGCGGGCAGGCTCGCCGACGGCGGCTGGAAGGTCGCGATCGTGGAGAAAGACCTGGTCGGCGGCGAATGCTCCTTCTACTCCTGCATGCCCTCC
>DASYIY010000047.1:0-9413 GCA_035997045.1 Solirubrobacterales bacterium
GAGCGCAGCGCCGTCTGGGAGATCTGCGAGGTGGCGATGAGGAAGTTTTCGACCTCGGTGATCGCCCGGTTGGAATCGACCACGCGAAAGTAGGCGACGGCGTTGACGCTGGCCGGGACGTTGTCGCGGGTGATTACCTCCTGGGGCGGGATGTTGAGCGTCACGGTGCGCAGGTCGACCCGGACCATGCGGTCGACCATCGGGATCAGCAGGATCAGGCCGGGTCCCTTGGTCGCGATTAGGCGGCCGAGGCGGAAGATCACGCCGCGCTCGTACTCGCGCAGAACCTTCACCGAGGAGCCGATCGCAATCAAGGCGAAGATCGCCACCACGATTAGCACTCCTCCAACGACTGCCATCAGCTTGCTCCTTGCTCGGCTTGGCTGGCGGGCGGCTCGGCACTCACCACGAGGGTCAATCCCTCGACCGCCTCGACCCTGACTCTATCCCCAAGCTCGACCCGGCCATTGCCGTGGCCGATGCGGGCATTCCAGAGCGCTCCCTCGATCCAGACCTGGCCTTCCGGGTCGAGTGTGCCGCGCGCCTCGGCGATCGCGCCGACCAGCTCTTCCGAACCCGTCTTCACCGGTACCTCGTGGGCCTCGATCACCTTGCGGGTGATGAAGTAGAAGGCAACGAGGGAGAGCACGCCGAGCGCGATCAGGGCGGGCCCGACGTAATCGGCGGCGCTGCTGTTGGAGTCGAGGGCGAGGATGCCGCCGGCGATCAACCCAAGTGCGCCCAGCGCCGCCAGCACGCCGCCCGTGGAGAGCAGCAGCTCGCCGACCAAAAGGCCGATGCCGAGCAGGGCGACTACGACGGCTGCGTCCATGCTCCGATTATCCGCTTTCGCTGCTGCCGGCTTGGCCGAGTGCGTAGCGCTCGATGTCTTCGCGCAGTTCGGAGTGATCCGTGTAGGGCCCCTGCTTGAGGTAGGTGAGGTTGCCCTCGCGGTCGTAGAAGGCGGTGTCGGGCAGGCCCCGGGTGGCACCGATCTCGCCGCCGATTTCCTGGCTCGGATCGGTGTAGCTCGGATAGGGGACGGGGGCCTCTTCGAGGAAGGTCATCGCCGCGTCGTCGGAGTCCTGGCTGTCGATGCCGAGGAAGGCGACGCGCTTTCCGTAGGTGGCCGAGAGCTTTTGCAGGGTGGGGAACTCGAAGCGGCAGGGCCCGCACCAGGAAGCCCAGACGTTGACCACCGCCGGGTACCCGTGGAGGGCAGCGATCCGCTTGTCGAAGGCTTCGGAGCCTCCCGACAGCAGCTGGTCCGCCTGCTTGTGCAGGGCGGCGAGCGGCGGCGGCGAGCCGGCGAGCGCCTTCGCGTAATCGGGGTGCTGGCCGCCGTAATCGCCACCGCCACTGCTGCCGCAGCCGGCGCCAGCCAGAGCTGCAATCGCGACCAGCGCAAGGCAAATTGCGAACTGTCGGCCCGCTTCGATCAATTCCTTGATTACAATACGTATGTTCGGTTCGTGGGTGCGATTGCGGATCGAACTGCTGAGAGCGCCGGGGGGAGTAGTTAGACCGTCCGGCATCCTCGTCCTAATGCCCTCGCCCACGTCTTACGTGCGGCAGGGACGGAACCCGAAAGCCTTCATGGCCAAGACCAGCGACGTTGCCGCGCCAGCGGCAGTTCCATCCAGTGCCGACATAGAGCGGGCCGCTAAGTTCGTCCGCGAGCCCTTCCTGCTTGACGGGGAGGGACCGGAGGCGCTTGCTCCGGGGACCGCGCGGCGCCGCGCCCTCGATGCCGCGCTGAAGGAGCTCGACGCAGGGGCCGAGGACCCCTCGATCGAGTGGCGCCGCGCTTTCTCGCTGTTGCTAGGGCTGGAGCGGCTGCTCGCCGACGAACCGCCGAAACTGCGCGACGGGGCGGAACTCAACCCGCACCAGGTCGACGCGCTCTCGGGGACGCTGACCGAGCTGATGGCCGAGCAGCAGATCGCCCTCGATGGCGAAGCCAACGGCAACGCGGCGGCTGCGGAGAAGCTGGCCGCGGCGGACAAGGCTCCGGCGAAGGCCGCTGCCAAGGGTGCGAGCAAGAACGGCGACGAGGCCGGCGATGACGATGAGGACGAAGACGAGCTGGAGGACGAGGATCTCGCCCCTGACGAGGAGCCCCAGGATTGGGAGGAGCAGCCCGCCGACGACGAGGAGACGATCGAGGAGGCGCCCGACGATCCCGGCGCCGACCGCCGCTTCTGGTTCGAGCACGCGACCGGTGCCGGCAAGACCGTCGCCGCGGTCGGCTTCATCGACGCCTCGCGCACCGGTGGCGTCCTGATCCTCACCCACCGCCGCAACCTGGTCGACCAGTTCATCGGCGAGATCTCCGACCGCGGCTACAAGGAGCGACTGCGCCCGCCGCTGATGGGCGACCGCGACGATCCCGACGGGCCGGTCACGGTCGAGACCTACCAGTGGTTCGTGCGCAACCACAAGAAAATCTCCGACGCCTACTCGATCGTCATCTGCGACGAGGCGCACACGGCGCTGGGCGAGAAGACCAGCGCCTGCATCCGCGCCTGGGTCGGTCCCGTCTTCATCGGCATGACCGCGACCGGAGCGCTGATCGCCCGCCACGTCGCCGACCTCTTCCCGACCCAGACCTCGCGCTTCGACCTGATCCAGGCGGCGCGCCGCGGCGTGATCTCGCCGCTGCGCTGCATGCGGATCCCGCCCGGGCCGGGTGTGAGGACGATCGCCAAGGTGCCGCTGCGAAAGGGCGAGGTCGACCAGGACTTCGACCAGGAGGAGCTGGCGGCGCTGCTCGACCAGGAGCCCTTCAACGTGGCGATCGCCGACCTCTACAAGACGCGCTTCGACGGCATGCCCGGCGTCCTCTATACGGCTGGGGTGCAGCACGCCAAGAACGTTGCGCGCGCGCTGGTCGCTGCCGGAGTCTCCGCCAAGGCCGTCTCCGGTGAGACGCCGAAGCGCGAACTGGCCGAGATCCTCGCCGGCTTCGAGCGCGGCGAGGTCGACGTGCTCTGCAACGCGATGCTGCTCGCCGAGGGCTGGAACTCGCCGCGAGCGACGCTCTGCATGCACTTGGCGCCGACCGCCTCGCGGCGGATCTACCAGCAGCGGGTCGGCCGCGTGACCCGGCGCGCGCCGGGCAAGGAGGCGGGCCTGGTGATCGACTTCGTCCACCCGGCGACCACCCACGACGAGACGATCGTCACCCTGCACAGCCTGCTCGACCGCGACGTCTACCGCGGTGGCGCGATCGTGATCGGCCCCGTGCGGCGGGCGCGCGGGCGGCGGATCCGGGTCGAGCGGCGGATAGTCCCAGTCGCCGACTCCGAGGAGCGCCGCATGCAGGTGCTCGAACGCGAGCTCTGGCGGATCGCGGTCGAGAACCTCGACTACGCCGAGCAGCACGCCTGGGCGGCCTTGGCCGGGGCACGGGTCAACCCGCAGGGTTGGCGCCGCGGGCGGGCGATTCTGCAGGGCTCCGGCTCGAAAGAGCTGCGGCGTCGCTTCCTGCTGACCTGCGTGCAGCGCAACCGCAACTCGCAGCTGAAACTGAAAGCGCTGAGCGAGATCGCCGACCTCGGCGACGCCGAGGCATTCGACGACGCGATCGACATCGTCGGCACCTGGAGCCGCGAGGACAAGCGGGCGGGGACGAAAACGCTGCTGCAGGCGCTGGTCGACAAGCGGATCGGCCGCCGCGACCAAGCGCAGGCGTGGGTCTGGCGGCTCGCCTCCTACACTCCCGAGCTGCACGAAGAGTACGCGGTGCAGCGCTGGCCGGAGACGAAGCGGCTGCTCGGCCTGCTGGTCAATTCCTCGGGGCGGGCGCACGGCCGCAACGCCCGGCGGCTGGTCCACTCGGCCCGCAAACAGGACCGCCGCCTCGCGGTGGCGCTGCTGGCCGGCGCGGTCTCGCACACGCCGGAGGGCGAAGAGGTGCTGCGCGGCGCCCGCATGCGGATGGCCCGCAAGCCCTCGGCGATCGCCCGCGAGCTGCTGCGCAACTTCCCCAAGGGCGGCAAGCGCCGCTCCAAACGCGGCAAGCGCAAAGGCGGGGAGAAAGGCGAGGGGCAGGGTCAGCCGAAAGGCCAGGGCAAAGCGAGGTCCAAACGCAAAGGCCGCTCGCGCAGCGACAAGGCGAAAGCCGAAGCCGCCAAGGAGAACGGCGCCGGGGTCGAGTCCGACTCAGAGGCGCAGCTGGACCTCACCGGCACCGAGGCTGACGCGGTCCCCGCCGGGGACGACGACGATCAGGTTGCCGCGGTCGTCGATTCCGCTGGCGACTCCTGAGCCGTCCTCCCAGCTGACCTCACGCCCGCGCAGTCCGTCGCGGCGGCGCCACTCGGCGAGCACGTCCTCGTCGCTCGCCGTGACCCAGTGGTCTAGGTGGTCGCTTAGAACTTCGGCGGCCGTGTGAGTCCCCTGGGTCGGGGCGAAGAGGGAAACGGCCGGTTGACGCAGGTCCGGCGGGAACTCGTTCGGAGCAATGGTGAGGTTGAGGCCGATGCCGACTACGGCCCAGCCGTCCTGGGGCCGCGCCTCGATCAGGATGCCGGACAGCTTGCGCCCTTCGAGCCAGACGTCGTTGGGCCACTTGACCATGCACTTCGCCTCGGGTCGCAGCGCCTCGGCAGCGGCGCAGACCGCGAGCGGGACGGAGAGCGGCAGCAGCAGGTGACGCTGGTCGAGCGGCCGCAGGATCGCCGAGTAGAGCAGCGCCTTGCCTTCGGGCGCGGTCCAGACCCGGCCGACTCGTCCCCGGCCAGCGGTCTGTTCGCGAGCGGTGACCACGGTGCCGCCGGGAGCGCCGGCCGCGGCCAGTTCGCGAGCACGCGTGTTGGTCGAGTCGGTGACGCGATAGTGGCGGTGCGGAACTCCAAACGTCACTTAGGGCCTCAGCCCGTCGCGTCTTGCAGCAGCGCTGCGACTAGGCCGTCGATATCGTGGGACTCGGCTTCGGCGTGGACCTCGAGGCCAGCGGTGCGGGCGGCCTCGCTGGTCACCGGGCCGATCGAGACGATGCGGGCGGCGTGGGGGAAGCGATCGCCGAGGGCGTCAGTCAGGTTGCGGACCGTCGAGGATGAGGTGAAGGTGACGTAGTCGGCGGCTTGCGCGGCCTCCACCGCGTCGGGGCCCGGCTCCTCGCGCACCGTCTCGTAGAGGGCGACGACGTCGACCTTGGCGCCGCTGTCGCTGAGGTGCTCGGGAATGACGTCGCGCGCCTCGGCGGCACGGGCGATGAGGACGCGCTTGCCGCCGACCTCGACCTCGCCCAGTGCCTCGACCAGCGACTCGGCGACGAAACGCTCGGGGACGACGTCGGCGGCGATGCCGCACTTGGCCAGCGCCCGCGCGGTACCGGGACCGATCGCCGCCACGGCGGCGCCACTTAGGGCACGGGCATCGAGGCCCGCGGCCCGGATCGCCTCAAAGAGCAGTCGCACCCCGTTGGGGCTGGTCAGGCAGATCAGGGCGTAGTCGCCGATCGACTTCGCGGCGCGTTTGACCTCCTCGCTGTCGAGCAGGGGCTCGATCCGGATCGCCGGCAACTCGACCACCTCGGCGCCAAGCCCGCGCAGCGTCTTGGCCAGGCCGCTCGTCGTCACCCGCGCGCGGGTGACGACGACGCGGCGACCGTAGAGGGGGCGGCGCTCGAGCCAGGCCAGCGACTCGCGCCGCCGCACCACCGGGCCGATGACGATCAGGGCCGGGGCCTTCACACCCTCGTGCGCGACCGCCTCGGCGAGCGTGCCGAGGGTGGCGACGACCGTGCGCTGCCCGTCCATCGTGCCGCGTTCGACCGCGGCGGCGGGCTCCTCCGCAACGCGGCCGGCCTCGATCAGCGCCGCCGCGTTGTCGGCCAGGCGCTTGACCCCCATGTAGAAGACGAGGGTGCCGGGGAAGCGGGCCAGCGCCTCCCAGTCGAGCGCGCTCTGCTCCTTCTCGGGGTCCTCGTGGCCGGTGATGAAGGCGACTGCCGAGGCGTCGTCGCGGTGGGTGACCGGGATGCCGGCGTAGGCAGTGGCGGCGACGCCGGCCGTGATACCAGGGACGACCTCGAACTCGACTCCGGCTGCGCGCAGCGCTTCGCCCTCCTCTCCGCCGCGACCGAAGACGAAGGGATCGCCGCCCTTCAGCCGCACGACGCACTTGCCGGCCCCCGCGGCCTCGACCAGCCGCTCGCCGATTTCCTCCTGGGGGACCGAGGGCACGCCGGGCGCCTTGCCGACGTAGATCAGGTCGGCGTCGTCAGGCGCCCCGTCGAGTGCACCCGGCGGGATCAGCCGGTCGTAATAGATCGCGTCGGCCGAGCCGATCAACTCCAGCGCCCGCACGGTCATCAGCCCCGGGTCGCCGGGCCCGGCGCCAACGAGGTAAACGACCCCCGCCCGCCCGCTCATCTGCCCGCTCCCAGAGGGGTGTCTGAGCTAAGGGGGGATATAGGACCCTTTGGCTCAGACACGTCCAGTCCACTTCTCCGCCCGGTCGAGGATCTCGCGGGCGCCGGTGTCGAGCAGGCGCTTGGCCAGTTCGGCGCCGAGCAGGGTCGGTTCGGCTGCGTCGCCCTCGACGCTGTCGCGGAGCCACTCGCTGCCGTCGGGCAGGCCGACGAAGGCGTCGATCCGCATCTGGTCAGCGCGCGCGTCGACCTTGGCGTGTACGCCGAGCGGGCTGTTGCAGGTCGCGCCGAGCAAGGAGACGACGGTGCGCTCGGCTGTCAGCTCGCGCAGCGCTGATTCCTCGACGATCTGGTCGACGGCCCGCAGCGCCGCCTCGTCCCCGTCGCGAATTTGCAGCAGCAGCGCGCCCTGCCCGCCGGCGGGGGTCATTAACTCGGTCGGGATCGGGAAGGAGATCTCGTCGGCTCGGCCGAGCCGACGCAGGCCGGCGACGGCAAGGACGATCGCGTCGAGGTCCCCCTCGGCCAGCTTGCGCAGCCGCGTGTCGACGTTGCCGTGCAGCTCGCCGATCTTTAGGTCGGGCCGCGCAGCGAGCAGCTGGGCACGGCGCCGCAAGCTGGCGGTGCCGACTTTGGCGCCCTCGGGTACGTCGTCGAGCGAAGCGCCGGTGCCGATCCAGGCGTCGCGCGGGTCCTCGCGGCCGGGAACGGCGGCCAGCATCAATCCCTCGGTCAGCTCGGCCGGCAGGTCCTTGGCTGAATGAACCCCGATCTCGGCCACACCATCGAGCAGCGCTTGCTCCACGCCTCTCACAAAGCGCGCCTTGTCGCCAACCTCTCCGTCAGAAGTGACCTCAACCAGCTCAGCCCCCCCGAGCATCTCGGCCACTTGACCGGCCTGAGCCATTGCCAGTGCGCTACCGCGAGTAGCGATCCGCAGCATCAGCGAGCCAATCCCGGTAGGGGTGGAACGTCTTGTACTTTTTGGGCAGGCGCTAGCGGCGTCAGCAGGGAACTCTCGACCCAAAAAGTTAAGTGGAACCCCTACCGGGATTGGTTCGCCGCAGCTCCGTCACGTTGCTCGCGCCTTCGCCCTCCGGCTCGGTCTCGACGTCGAGCCCGAAGAGGTCGCGCAGGGCGCTGACGTAGAGGTAGGCCTCGTCGCTGCCAGCCGAGCGCTTCATCCGCAGCGTCGGCTCGTGCAGGAGGCGGGAGGCGATCGCCTTCGCCATCGCGGTCAGGCGCTCGCGGTCGGTCTCGCTCAGGCTCTCCCAGCGACCGTCGTTCTCGGCCAGCACCCGCCGCACGACCTCGTCGGCGCGCTCGCGCATCGCCGTGATCGTCGGCACCACCTCGAGCGAGGCGAGCCAGCGCTCGAAGCGGTCCTGCTCGGCGTCGAGGATGCGCTCGGCGCGCCGCGCCTCGGCCTCGCGGCCACTGGCGTTGCGCTCGGCGATCTGCTGGACGTCGTCGATGTCGTGCAGGCTGACCCCGGCGACCTCGCGGCAGGCCGGCTCGATGTCGCGTGGCACGGCGATGTCGACCAGCAGCAGTGGCCGCCCCTCGCGGGTCTGCATCACCTGCTCGAGGTCGTCGCGCTCGATGATGTGGTGCGGCGAGTTGGTCGCTGAGACGACGATGTCGGCCCGCTCGAGCTGTTCTGGCAGCTCCTCGAAGCGGACGGCGTTGCCCTCGAAGCGCTCAGCAAGTCCGATCGCGCGGTCGTAGTGGCGGTTGGCGACGAAGACGGTGGCGACGCCGCGGCGGACCAGCGCCTGGGCGACCAGCTCGGCGGTCTCGCCGGCGCCGACGACGAGCACGCGGCGGTCGCTGAGGTCGCCCAGCGTGTGGCGTGCCAGCTCGACCGCGACAGAGGGGATCGAAACGTTCTTCTCGCTGATTCCGGTCTCGTCGCGGGCGCGCCCGCCGGCGGCGAGGGCGCCGCGGAAGAGGCGGTTGAGGATCGGCCCGGTGCCGCCCTCGACCAGGGCCAGCTCGTAGGCGCGCTTGACCTGGCCCTGGATCTCAGCCTCGCCGAGGATCATCGAGTCGAGCCCGGCGGTGACGCGGAAGAGATGGCGGACGGCCTCGCCGGAGCGCAGCGAGTAGAGGTGGCCGAGCAGCTCGGTGGGGCGGATCTCCGCCTGGCGGGTGAGCACCCCGAGCGCGGTCGACTCGGCCTCGACCGGGTCGGAGACGACGAGGTACAGCTCGGTGCGGTTGCAGGTCGAGATCGCCGCCGCCTCGTGGATGCCGGCGGCAGCGGTCAGCTCGCGCAGGGCGCCGACCGCGCGGCCCTCGGTCAGCGAGAGCCGCTCGCGCAGGTCGAGCGGCGCGGTCTTGTGAGAGACGCCAAGTGCCAAGAGCTCAGACATCGGCGGCGACCTCCTCGCGGTCCGTCGTCGCTCCGTCACCGTTGGCGCGGTGCTCGGCGAAGCCGGCGAGCTCGCGCAGCTCCTTCTCCATCCGCTGCAGTTTGCTCGCCATGATCGCGACGTAGATCACGATCAGGGCGAGGAAGACGATGTAGGCCCCGGCGACGTACTTGCCGGCCTCGTCGAGCGGCAGGGCGGGGGCGCCGGCGATCAGCAGCAGGTCCACCTAGCTCACCTCCGGCGCGACGCGCGACGCTCCGCCGCCGGGTGACGGCGCGTCGAGGGCGCGGCGCAACCGCTTGAGCTGGCCCGAGGTGCTCTTCGCGGTCAGCTCGAGCTTGACCAGGGTCACCCAGAGCAGCGCGACCGCGGTCAGGCAAACGAGGAAGGTGAACATCATCGATCCGGGCAGGCCACCGTTGGTCGTCGCGAAGACGCGCGGGTGGACGAGGCTCTGCGCCATCCGCACCGCCATGAAGTTGAGCGGCACGAAGGCGCCGGCGGTGACGGCGAAGACCGAGGCGTAGCGGGCCTGGCGCTCGGGGTCCTCGATCGCGTAGCGGAAGGGGTAGTAGGTCGCGTACATCAGGAAGACGATCAGGAAGCTGACCAGGGTCGGCTCGTCCCAGACCCACCAGTGTCCCCAGGAGGCCTTGGCC
>DASYIY010000048.1:0-14186 GCA_035997045.1 Solirubrobacterales bacterium
CCTGGGGATCGAGACCAAAGGCGGCGTGATGACGAAGCTGATCGAGCGCAACACGACGATCCCGACGAAGAAGTCGGAGACCTTCTCGACCGCCGACGACAACCAGCCCTCGGTCGAGATCCACGTCCTGCAGGGCGAGCGCGAGATGGCCAGCGGCAACAAGAGCCTGGGCAAGTTCCAGCTCACCGGCATCCCGCCGGCGCCGCGCGGCATGCCGCAGATCGAGGTCACCTTCGACATCGATCCCAACGGGATCATCCACGTCACGGCGAAAGACCTGGGTACCGGCACCGAGCAGAAAATCGAGATCAAGTCCGGCTCCGGCCTCTCCGACGAGGAGATCCAGAGCATGGTCTCCGACGCCGAGGCGCACGCCGAGGAGGACGCCAAGCAGCGCGAGCTGGCCGAGGCGCGCAACCTCGCCGAGAACGCCGCCTACCAGTCCGAGAAACAGCTCGAGGAGCTGGGACACAAAGTCGATTCCGGCGACAAGGAGGCAATCGAGGCGGCGATCAAGGACGTGCGCGAGGTGCTCGACTCCGGCAGCGTCGAGGAGATCAACTCGAAGACCGAAGCGTTGACGGCTGCCTTCCAGAAAGTGTCGGAGCAGATCTACGCCGCGGCGCAGGAGGAACAGGCGGCGGCTTCGGCTGACGGGGCTTCCGAGGAGGGCTCGGCTGCTGCCGATGACGAGGAGGTCGTTGACGCTGAGGTCGTCGATGAGGGCGACGACAAGTGAGGCCAGATCGGCAGAACGACTCCGGGACTGAGGAGCAGCGGCCCGCGGGTCCTGTCGGTGCAGGGGACCCACCGCCCCCTGCGGTCGCTAAAGCGTCCTCGGGGGCGGTCCCCCCTACACCGCCACCCGCGGCAGATTCGCAACCGGCTGACCCGGTCGAGCAGGGTCTGGATGCCCTGCTGGCCGACACTCAGCGGGAGCGGGACGAGTACCTCGACCTGGCCAAGCGGACGAAGGCCGACTTCGAGAACTACCGCAAGCGGATGGCCGCGGAGGTTCAGGCTGCGACCGCTCGCGGGCGGGGTGAGCTGATTCGGGATGTGGTGCCTGTGCTTGACGATTTGGAGCGGGCTATTCAGGCAGCTGGGTTGGATCCGGAGGGAGACTCCGACGACGGGCTAGCTCATGGCGTACTGCTTGTGTTCAGGAGCTTGCGGGACACGTTGAGTCGGAATGGGATCGAGGCTGTTGACCCCAAGGGGGAAAAGTTCGATCCCACTGCCCATGAAGCACTCTCTACTCAGCCGGTTGAGGGGACTGAGTCGGGGACGGTCGTCGAGGTGCTGCAAAAGGGGTACCGGCTTGGGGATCAGTTGGTGCGGCCCGCTCGTGTGGTGGTGAGCGAGTAAGGGTGGCTGAGGATCTCTACAAGGTGCTCGGGGTCCCGAAAGGGGCTTCCGAGGAGGAGATCAAGAAGGCGCACCGCAAACTGGCGCGCAAATACCACCCTGACCGCAACCCCGGCGATCCCTCGGCGGAGGAGAAGTTCAAGGAGGCACAGGGGGCCTACGACACGCTCTCCGATCCCGAGAAGCGGCGGGAATACGACTCGGGCGGCGGGATGTTCGGTGGTGGCGGACCCGCGGGCGGTCCCTTTGGGCCCGGCGGCGGACCGGCGGGCTTTGGCAGCGGCGATCTCAGCGATCTCTTCTCCAACATCTTCAGCCGCGGCGGTGGCGGTGGGCGGGCCCAGCCGCAAGGGGAACGCGGGCGCGACCTCGAAACCGAGGTCAGCCTCACTTTCGACCAGGCGGTTAACGGCGCCCAGGTCAACGTCACGGTGCCGAAGGCGGAACGCTGTCCGACCTGCCTCGGCATCGGTGCCAAACCCGGGACCGCGCCGGTCACCTGCCCGCGCTGCGAAGGACGCGGCATCGACGCCCAGAGCCAGGGCTTCTTCTCGATCAGCCAGCCCTGCCCGCAGTGCGGCGGCGCCGGCCAGGTGATCGAGGACCCTTGCCCGACCTGCCACGGCTCCGGCCTGACCCAGCAGACCAAGCGCTACCGGGTCAACATCCCGGCCGGGGTCAAAAACGGAGCCCGAATCCGCCTCGCCGGCAAGGGCGAGGCAGGGCAGCGCGGCGGCCCGCCGGGAGACCTCTTCGTCGTCACCCGCGTCGCCACCTCGCCGGTCTTCAAGCGTCTCGACGGCGGCAACCTCGAGGTGACGGTGCCGATCACGATCGCCGAGGCGCTGCGCGGGGCGACGATCGAGGTGCCGACCCTCGAGGGCACGAAGAAGATCAAGGTCGGACCCGGGACCAAGCATGGCTCGATCCAGCGCCTGCGCGGCGAGGGCGCACCGAAGGCAAAGGGCCGCGGCAAGGGCGACATCCGCTACCGGCTCGAGATCGAGATGCCCGAGAAGCTGACCTCCGAGCAGGAGGAGGCGGCGGCGAAGCTGGCGGAGGCCTTCAACGGTTCCAATCCTCGGGCGGAGCTGCTGCAAAAGGCGAAACGGTGAACGCGCCCGAACGCAGCCGCCGGGTAACGCGGGTCGAAGCCTCGATCGACGAGGAGCGCGGCGTCTTCATGATCTCGGTCGCCGCCGAGCTCGCCCACATGCATCCGCAGACGCTGCGGATCTACGAGGCGCGTGGCCTGGTCCACCCCAAGCGCTCGCCCAAGAACACCCGCCTTTACTCGCAGCGCGACGTCGAACGCCTGCGCCGGATCCAGCAGATGACCTCGGAGCAGGGGCTCAACCTGGCCGGGGTCGAGACCGTGCTCGCGATGGAGGAGCGGGTCGAACGGATGCGGGCCGAGCTGGAGCGGATGCGGCGACGAGCCGAGCAACTGGAACGACGCTGGAACCAGGGAGGGGCCGATGCAGCCGGATAGGTTCACCGTCAAGTCCCAGGAAGCTGTGGTGGACGCGCTCAAACTCGCCTCGCGATTGGGCAATCCCGAGGCGGCGCCGGCCCACCTGCTGATCGCGCTGCTGGCGCAGGACGAAGGCCTGACCGTGCCGATCCTGCAGAAGCTCGGCGCCGACGTGGCCTCGATCCGCTCGCGAGCCGAGGCGGCCGCACGGCAGTTGGCGAAAGTGAGTGGCGGCGACCAGCCCGAGGCGCAGCCCTCTTCGACCCTGCGCAAGGTGCTGCAAGAGGCCGAGCAGGAGATGAAGCGCAAGGGCGATGAGTACATCTCGACCGACCACTTCCTGCTGGCGCTGACCGACAGGGCCTCCGGAGTCGCCGACCTGCTCCCCGACCGCGGCTCGCTGGAAAAGGCGATCGCCGAGGTGCGCCCGCGCCCGGTCACCTCTCCCGAACCGGAGGCGACGACACAGGCGCTGGAGAAATTCGGCCGCGACCTCACCGCTGAGGCCGAGGCCGGGAAACTCGATCCCGTAATCGGTCGCGACGAGGAGATCCGCCGCGTGATCCAGGTGCTCTCCCGCCGCACCAAGAACAACCCGGTGCTGATCGGCGACCCCGGCGTCGGCAAGACCGCGATCGTCGAGGGGCTGGCGCAGCGAATCGTCGCCGGCGACGTACCCGAGAGCCTGCGCGACCGGCGCGTGATCGCGCTCGACATCGGCTCGCTGCTGGCCGGCTCTAAATACCGCGGCGAGTTCGAGGAGCGGCTGAAAGCGGTGCTGAACGAGGTCCAGGAAGCGGCCGGGCAGATCGTCCTCTTCCTCGACGAGCTGCACACGATCGTCGGCGCCGGTGCCGCCGAAGGCGCGGTCGACGCGGCCAACCTGCTGAAGCCGATGCTGGCCCGGGGCGAGCTGCGCGCGGTCGGCGCGACCACGCTCGACGAGTACCGCAAGCACATCGAGAAAGACGCGGCGCTGGAGCGGCGCTTCCAGCCGGTGCTGGTCGGCGAGCCCGACATCAACGACACGATCGCGATCTTGCGCGGGCTGAAGGAGCGCTACGAGAACCACCACGGCGTGCGGATCACCGACTCGGCGATCGTCGCCGCGGCGACCCTCTCCGAGCGCTACATCGCCGACCGCTTCCTGCCCGACAAGGCGATCGACCTGATCGACGAGGCCGCCTCGCGGCTGAAGATCGAGATCGACTCGATGCCGACCGAGATCGACGAGGTCAAGCGCCGCATCCAGCAGCTCGAGATCGAGCGCGAGGCGATGAAGAAGGAGACCGACGAGGCCTCGAAGGCCCGCCTCGAAGCGCTCGAGGCGGAGCTCGCAGAGCTGAACGAGAGCTTCAACGAGATGAACGCCCGCTGGCAGAACGAGAAGGGGGCGATCGACTCGATCAACGAGGCCAAGGCGCAGCTAGAGGAGGCTGGGCGCGAGGCCGAGCGCGCCGAGCGCGAGGGCGATCTCGAGCGCGCCGCGAAGCTCCGTTACGGCGACATCCCCGAGCTCGAAAAAGCGATGGCCGAGCAGGAGGAGCGGATCGTCGAGCTGCACGAGGGTGGTGCCTCGATGCTGGCCGACGAGGTGACCGAGGAGGACATCGCCGAGGTCGTCGCCAAATGGACCGGGATCCCGGTCAGCCGCTTGATGGAGGGCGAGGTCGAGAAGCTGATCAAGATGGAGGATCGCCTGCACGAAAGGGTGGTCGGCCAGGACGAGGCGATCGAGGCGGTCTCCAACGCGCTGCGCCGCTCGCGCGCCGGGCTCTCGGATCCCAACCGGCCGATCGGCAGCTTCCTCTTCCTCGGCCCGACCGGGGTCGGCAAGACCGAGCTGGCCAAGGCCCTTGCCGAGTTCATGTTCGACTCGGAGCAGGCGATCGTCCGCCTCGACATGTCCGAGTACATGGAGAAACACTCGGTGGCGCGGCTGATCGGCGCCCCGCCCGGCTACGTCGGCTACGAGGAGGGCGGGCAGCTGACCGAGGCCGTGCGGCGCCGTCCCTACGCGGTGGTCCTGCTCGACGAGATCGAGAAGGCCCACCCCGACGTCTTCAACACGCTGCTGCAGATCATGGACGACGGCCGGCTCACCGACGGCCAGGGCCGCACGGTCAGTTTCACCAACACGGTCCTGATCATGACCTCCAACGTCGGCAGCGACCGGATCGTCTCGGAGTCGATCGACGAGCGCATGCGCGAGCAGATCGAAGAGGTGCTGGCGGCAACCTTCAAGCCCGAGTTCCTCAACCGGATCGACGACACGGTGATCTTCCACCGCCTCTCCAAGGACGACATCGGCCGCATCGTCGAGCTCCAGGTCAATCAGCTGATCGGCCGCGTCCACGAGCGCGGGATCGAGGTCGAGCTGACCGAGGCCGCGAAGACGCTGCTCGGCAACCTCGGCTACGACCCGACCTACGGCGCCCGGCCGCTGAAGCGGGTGATCCAGAGGCAGCTGGTCGACAAGCTGGCGCTGAAGCTGCTCGAGGGCGAGTTCCGCGAAGGGGACGCGGTGCGGGTCGATGCAGAGGAGGGCGAGTTGGTATTCGCTCGCGGAAAATGACAACAAGAGCCCATTACTTGGTGTTAAGGGAAAGCAGCCAAAATCCGACATAAGCTCTTGCTTTAGCCAATTCATGCCTGGACGCCGTCGAATCAACTCGTCTACCCAACTTCGCTCTTCCATTTCCAACGCCGCTTTCGCGGTGGAGGAACGTGCCTGGGGCGGCGTCGATGCCCTGCGCACCGTCGCCGAGGTAGTCAAGTGGCCCTTCGAGCGGATTGTCTGGACGATCGAGCGGGGACTGGTCTGGCCGCTGGAGGAGCGCACCGGCGAGTGGAGCGGGCCGCTGCGAGCGGCCGGCATCGCGGCCATGGCGCTGCTCGCCGCCGGCGCCGGCGTGTTCGGACTGGTCTGGGCATCCGGCAGCGGTGGCGGTTCGGCGCAGATCGCCCAACGGGCCCCGACTCCGCTCGTGGCGCCGGCCGCGGCCCCCACCCCCAAGGAGAGCCTCGCTCAGGCCGCCCCGGTCCTGCACGGACCGGCTCCCGACTTCACGCCAAAGGCCGGCGGCGGCGGCGCGAGCGGTGCATCGACCGCCAAGCCGCCCGCCGAAGCAACCGAAACCGGTACCTCGCCGGCGACTGAAACGGCCACCGGTTCTTCCGTCGGATCGGCGGCGGCGAAGGTCGTCCCGGTCGGTCCGGCTGCGACCAAGGTCGCTCGCCAGTTCGCCGGCGGCTTCGTCCTCTACGAGACCGGCCGCGACGACGCCAAGGTCCGCACCGCCTTTGCCGCTACCGCCACGCCTGAGCTGGCCCGGGAACTGCTGCGGCGGCCGCCGCGCCTTCCCGCCGACGTGAAGGTGCCGAAGGCCAAGGTGTTGAACCTGGTTCCCGGACCGGTCCACGGCGAGACCCACACGCTCAGCGTCTCGCTGCTGCGACTCGGGGTCACCAGCGAGCTACGCGTAGACATGCAGCTAAATCCGAAAAGCGGCGAATGGCAAGTAACGGACGTGCGCGGCTGATGGGCAGGCTGCGCAACACGCTGGCTGCCGCCGCGGTCGGGGCGGCACTGTCCGCGCCAGCGGCGTCGGCGGCACAGTGGAATCCCTCGGCGGCGATCGCGCCCAGCCCCGCGACGACCCAGACTCCCGCTCAGCCGGCGAGCCCGGCGACGCCGAGCGCAGCGACGCTGCAGGAAGGTGCGACCCTGGCTGCTCCCTCCGTCTCGCCGGCCAAGCCCGAAAGCACCGGCGGGACCTCGGCCGGAGAGGAACCCGAACCGAGCGAAGCGGCGCCAGCGACCGAAGCGCCCTCGGACGGCGGCTCGGCACCGGCCCCGCTGAGCCCCTCCGAAACCTTCGAAATCCCCTCGATCCCGAGCTCCAGCTGCGCCTCCGCGGGCGTGCCTCCGATCCTGGTCCCGATCTACCAACGGGCTGCCGACGCCTACGGCCTCGGCCCCCAGGGCGCCGCGATCCTCGCCTCGATCAACGGCATCGAGAGCGCCTTCGGCACCAACATGGGGCCGTCCTCGGCCGGCGCGGTCGGCTGGATGCAGTTCCTGCCCTCGACCTGGGAAACGTACGGAGTCGACGCCAGCGGCGACGGCGTGCGCGATCCCTACAACCCCGAAGACGCGATCTTCGCTGCCGCCAGCTACCTCAGCGCGGCGGGAATGCCGGCCGATACCTACAACGCGATCTTCTCCTACAACCACGCCGACTGGTACGTGGCGGAGGTCCTTGCCAACGCCAGTTGCTACGGCTCGCTCGGCGGCGGCGCCGGCGGCGCCCTGGCCCTGGCCCCGCAGCTGGCGGTGCTCGACTGCCAGCCAGCGCCGGCATGGAGGGACGAAATCCCCGCCGAGTACCTGGCGGCGTTCGAGGATGCCGCGGCGCGTTACGAACTCGGGCAGCGCGGCGTCTGGGTCCTCGCCGCGATCGCCAGGCTGGAGTCGAACTTCGGTCGCGGAATGGGCAAGGCGCAGATGCACCAGCGCGGCCCGCTCGGACTCGAACCGAGCGAGTGGAACGAGTACGCGGTCGACGGCAACGAAGACGGTCGCATCCGCCACGCCGATCCCTCCGACTCGGCGGCCACCTTGGCCCGGCTGATCTGGTCGCGAGGCAGCCTGCGAGCCGGGATCTTCACCCACAACCAAGCCGAGTGGTACGTGCAGGCGGTCCTCGCCGAGGCCGAAGAACTGGAAGGCCACTGCAAGACCAGCTACGTCGACTGGCGGGTCGCCCCGCTCAACTCGGGCTTCGAAACGCCAGGGCCGACCGCGGTGCTCGACAACGGCTTCGCCAGCGCCCCCCAGGACGCCCCGGCGGCGGTCAAGGCGGCGATCTCAGCCGCCAACTCGATCGCCACCACGCCCTACGTCTGGGGCGGGGGACACGGCGACTGGTACTCCTCCGGCTATGACTGCTCGGGCGCGGTCAGCTTCGCCCTCTACGGCGCCGGCCTGCTCGATACCCCGCTCACCTCGGGCGCGCTGGAGAGCTACGGCGAACCGGGGCCGGGTCGCTGGATCACGATCTACGCCAGCCCAACCCACACCTATATGGAGATCGCCGGGCTGCGCTGGGACACCGTCGGCGACGCCCAGGGCACTGGGCCGCGCTGGCATCCAGAGCCTCCTTATCCGGAAGGCTTCGTCGTGCGTCATCCCGCTGGGTACTGATTCTTCGGTCGCCGGGTAACGTAGGTTCGAAGCCCCCCTTCGAGAGGAGACCGCAATGCCTACCTACGTGATGCTTACGAACTTGACTGCGGATGGTGTGCGCACCTTGAAGAACAACCCTGGCCGTGTTGCCGAGGTCAATAAAGAGGTCGAGCAGATCGGCGCCAAGGTGGTGGCGCAGTACGCGACGCTCGGCCAGTACGACTTCGTGACGATCGTCGAGGCGCCCGACGAGAAGACGATGGCCAAGGTCTCGGTCGAGCTCGGCTCGCGCGGGACGATGACCAGCCAGACCCTGGCGGCGATGTCCGCCGACGAGCTGTCCGGCTCGCTCTAGGCGCCGTCGTTGAAGGTCCTTGTCGTAGGCGGAGGCGGGCGCGAGCACGCGATCTTGCGCGCGCTGGCTCGGTCTGCACACGCGCCTGAGCTGCTCTGCGCCCCCGGCAACGCCGGCATCGCCGCCGATGCCGAGTGCCTGCCCGCCGTGGCTGCCGACGACGTCGAGGCGATCGTCGCCGTGGCGAAGGAGCGCAGCGTCGATCTCGTCGTGGTCGGGCCGGAGGCGGCCCTGGTCGCTGGGGTCGTCGACGCGCTCGAGGACGCCGGGGTGCCGGCCTTCGGGCCGAGTGCCTCAGCAGCCGAGCTGGAGGGCTCGAAGGCCTTCGCCAAGGAGCTGATGGAGGAGGCGGGAGTGCCGACGGCTGCCCACACGCTGCTGCGCAGCCACGAGGAGGCGATCGCGCAGATCGCCCGGGCCTCTTTCCCGGCGGTGCTGAAGGCCGACGGGCTGGCGGCGGGCAAGGGAGTAATCATCTGCGCCGGCCAGTCCGAAGCGCGCGATGCCGCCGATGTCTTCTTCACCGAGCGGCGCTTCGGCGAGACCACCGTCGTGCTGGAGGAGTTCCTCGAGGGCGAGGAGCTCTCGCTGCTGGCTCTCTGCGACGGCGAGAACGTCGTGCCGCTGGCGCCGGCCCAGGATTACAAGCGGATCTTCGACGGCGACGAGGGACCGAATACGGGCGGGATGGGCAGCTACTCGCCGGTGCCCGGCTTCGGCGCGGCCGAGGTCGAGGAGATCGTCGACGCCGTGCACCGGCCGATCGTCGCCGCGATGGCGCGCCGCGGCCGCCCCTTCCACGGCGTCCTCTACGCCGGCCTGATGATCGGGTCAGACGGACCGAAGGTGCTCGAGTTCAACACCCGCTTCGGCGATCCCGAGACCCAGGCGGTGCTGCCGCGGCTGCGTTCGGACCTGGTCGACCTCTGCCTCGCGGCGCGCGAGCCGGGCGGACTGGCGGGGGCCGAGGCGGAGTTCAGCGGAGAGTGGGCGGTAACGCTGGTGCTCGCCTCCGCCGGCTACCCGCAGTCCTCCTCGAAGGGCGACGCGATCCGCGGCCTCGATGCGGCTGCCGAGCTGGCCGAGGTCACCCACGCCGGAACGGCCGAGCGGAATGGCGAGATCGTCACCGCCGGCGGCCGCGTGCTCAACCTGACCGCCCTGGGAGGCTCGCCCGCCGAGGCCCGCGATCGTGCGTACGATGCCGCCAGGCGGATCGAGTTCGACGGGATGCAGATGCGATCCGACATCGCAGCCCGCGCGGTCGACCGCGTCGCCAGTTAGCCCAGCCCAGCCCAGCCAGAAAGGATGAGATGAGCGAGATCTCGGAGGAGCCCCAGCCAACAGAGCCGACCCCGTCGCCGGAAGTCGAAGAGGTCTTCGAGGAGATCGACGTCGGCGAGCCGCTGGTCGGAATCATCATGGGCTCGAAGAACGACATGCCGAAGATGGAAGCGGCCGCCGCCGCCCTCGACGAGGCCGGGATTAGCCACGAGATGCGGGTGATGAGCGCCCACCGCGATCCCGAGATGGTGCGCGAGTACTGCACCAACGCGAGGATGAGGGGATTGAAGGTGATCATCGCGGGAGCGGGCATGTCGGCGGCGCTGCCGGGCGTCGCCGCGGCCCACAGCGACCTGCCGGTGATCGGCGTACCGATCCTCGGCAAGAGCCTCGGCGGGTTGGACGCCCTGCTCTCGGCGGTGCAGATGCCGCCTGGCATTCCGGTTGCCTGCGTGGCGATCGACGGCGCCAAGAACGCCGGCATCCTCGCGGCGCGGATAATCAACGCGTGATCCCCAGGTACACGCGCGAGCAGATCGGCGCGGTCTGGTCGCCGCAACGGAAGTTCGAGTGCTGGCTCGAGGTCGAGCTCGCGGCGACGGAAGCCTGGGCCGAGGAGGGCGCGGTGCCGCGCGAGGCAGCTGAGGCGGCTCGGGCTAACGCCGCTTTCACAGTCGAGGCCGTCAACGAGCGGGAGAAGGTGACCGACCACGACGTCGCCGCCTTCGTCGATGTCATCGCAGCATCGGTCGGAGAGCATGGGCGCTGGATCCACTACGGGCTGACCTCCTCGGATGTGCTCGACACTGCCCTCGCGCTGCAGCTGCGCGAGGCGGGCGAGGTCGTGCTGGCGAGCGCGCGCGCCTACCGCGACGCGCTAATCGAGCGGGCGCTGGAGCATCGCGACACGCTCTGCGTCGGCCGCACCCATGGAGTCCATGCCGAGCCGACCACCTTCGGGCTGCGCCTTGCCGGCTTCGCCTTCGAGGCCGACCGCAACCTGACCCGCCTCGGCGAGGCCTTCGCACAACTCGCCTTCGGCAAGCTCTCCGGCGCGGTCGGGACCTACGCCTCAGTGCCGCCGGCGGTCGAGGCGCGGGTGATGGAGCGGCTCGGGCTGGTGCGCGAGGACGTGGCAACGCAGGTGATCCCGCGCGACCGGCATGCCGTCCTGCTCTCGCAGGTCGCCCTCGCCGGCGCCGGTCTCGAGCGCTTCGCGACCGAGATCCGCAACCTGCAGCGCACGGAGGTGCGCGAGGTCGAGGAGCCGTTCGCCTCCGGCCAGCAGAAGGGCTCCTCGGCGATGCCGCACAAGCGCAACCCGATCCGCACCGAGCGGATCACCGGCCTCGCCCGGGTCCTGCGCGGCTACGCCCAGGC
Organism: Solirubrobacterales bacterium; assembly: GCA_035997045.1. Taxonomy (GTDB): domain Bacteria; phylum Actinomycetota; class Thermoleophilia; order Solirubrobacterales; family 70-9; genus VRUE01. The sequence goes on from DASYIY010000048.1 coordinate 11,050, forward strand.
CGGACTCGAGAACGTCGCCCTCTGGCACGAGCGCGACATCTCCCACTCCGGCGCCGAGCGCGTGATTCTCCCCGACGCGACGATCGGCCTCGACTACATGCAGGACCTGGCGACCAAAGTCGCCGCCGGCATGAACGTCCGCAGCAAGCGCATGCAGGAGAACCTCAACCTCACCCACGGTGCCCTCTTCAGCCAGCGCGCCCTGACCGCCCTGGTCGAGTCCGGCATGGCCCGCGACGACGCCTACCGCGTGGTCCAGGAAAACGCCCAGCAGGCCTGGGACACCGCGACCCCGTTCCGCGACCTGCTCGGCAAGGCGGCCCCGGATCTAGATCTGGACGCGGTCTTCGACTACGACGCCTACCTGACCCACATCCCGGAGATCTTCGAGCGGCTTGAAGCGCTGCGGGGCTAGACCGGGATGACGGTGAGTCCGGCGACGCCGTTGAGCGCGTCGAAATCCCCGTCCTGCGTCAGTACCGGGATCTCGTGGGCAGCCGCGGTGGCAGCAATCCACATGTCGTTGACCCCGACCTTCTGACCCGAAGCCTGCACGTAAGCGCGCATCTGGGCCCACGCACGCAACACCCTCTCGTCGACGGGAAGAGCGACGATGCGATTCGCCAGCTCGAAGGTCATCAGCCGCCGGTCACGTGTCTCAATGTCCTCTGCGGCAAAGATGCCCACTCGCAGCTCCGCCCTGGTCACCACCGAGATCGCGGAAGTCTCGGACAGGGCCTCCGAGCGCAAGGGCCTGCCACTCTCGATAGCGATGAGCACTGAGGTGTCGAGAAGTCCGCGCACGTCTCCTCGCGTGCTCACCACAATCGGTTCAACTTGTCTTCGTCCGTCGTTTCGCCCGCGAGGCGCTTGAGATCGTCGCGCAGGCCGGGATCGGCGGAATGCGTCTTCAAGAGCTCGATCAGCTCATCTCGAGGCATCCATCTCGGTGTGTCATCGCGGTACGGCGACAGCGTCGCGACCGGCTTACCCCGCACCGTGATCACCATGCTCTCGCCCGCCTCGACCCGGCGAAGAAGGTCTGCGGTTTTGTTCCGCAGCTCGCGTGTTGCAACTTCTACGATAGTGCGACAATCGTAGCACTCGGCTCTTTGAGCGCTGACGCTAGGCTTCCACGCAATGGTTCTCTACACCTGCGGGCAGAAAACTCATGGGCCTGCCTTTGCCCACCCTTGCGGGAAGGCCGGCAAGGCGCTTGACGAGGCTGGCTACAAATACGAGCTGAAGACCGTCGGTGGCTACCGGTTGATGCCCTGGACCTGGGGCAGCCGCGACGAGGAGCGGGCCGAGGTGAAGAAGCTGAGCGGCACCAACGAGGTGCCGATCCTCGTCCTCGACGACGGCGAAGTGATCTCCGGCTCGAGCACGATCGCGCGCTGGGCGCAGGAGCATCCCGCGGCCAAGGCCGCGGCGAAAAACTGAGCGACCGGCCGGATCAGGGCCTCGCGGCGCTGCGGTAGGCGACGACAGGCTCCGCCTTTCCCTTCAGGTCGACTTCGATCCGTTCGCCCACCGGCTCGGCCAGCTGCTCGACCAGGCGCCCCGAGGCGACGATCTCACCGCCCTTCGCCTGGCCTTGCAGGCGCGCCGCGACGTTGACCACGTCGCCGACCGCGGTGAAGTCGTAGAGCGAGCGTTTGCCGACGTTGCCGACGAAGGCCTCGCCGTAGTCGAGGCCGACCCCGACCTCAACGAAGGGCCCGTCGCCGCTGCCGTAGCCGACCCGGCCCAGCAGTTCCCGAGCCTGCTCCAGCATCGTCGCGGCAGGATCCTCCAGCTCTCCATACATCGGCAGGTAGAGGGCCATCACCTCGTCCCCGATCAGCTTGTCGATCACCGCCTCGGGAAAGAGAACGTCCTCGGCGCAGGAGTAGAAACGGCGCAGCAAGACGCTGACCGCCTCGGGGTCGGAACGCTCCGAGAGGCTGGTGAAGCCGCGCAGGTCGGCGAAGAGCACGCCGACCTCGGTTGTCATCCCGCCCGGAGGCGAGGACTCGACGCAGGTCGCACAGAGGGTTGGGTTCTTGCGCGATGGCCGGTAGCCGAGTGGGCGAACCAGCCGACTGCCGAAGCCGGAGAAGGGCGCGCCGCAGATGCCACAGCGGGGGCTGGCGGGGAGCGAGCGCAGAACGCTCGTCCAGAGGCGCCCCGTGCGGCCCGACATCAGCCGGAAGTAGGTCTCCCAGTCCTCGGGCGTGAGCGGCTCGTCGGCTCCCTTGCTGCCTGCCTTGCGCAGGCGGCGCAGGACGGATCGCTGCCAGAACGTCAGGCGCTCGCGCCGATCGACCTCGGCCATACACCCATCGTAGGGGCCGCATCGAGCAACCGGAAGGACTGCGGAACTAGGCCAGGGCCAAGTCGCGTTCGCGCGCCGGGTGGCGGGCGGTAAGGACGACCGGGGTGCCGTCCTTGGGCGAGAGGGTGATGTTGCGGCGGCCGATCTTCTCCGGCGCCGGGCTGGCCTTGTGCAGCTCGCAGCGGGTCAGCACCTCGCGCAGGGCGATCCGCATCTCGAACTCGGCGAAGGCGGCGCCGATGCAGCGGCGGATGCCGCCGCCGAAGGGGATCCAGGCGTAGGCGTCGGGCGAGCCTTCGAGGAAACGCTCGGGACGGAAGGCGAAGGGCTCGGGGAAGGAGTCGGCGCGTGTGTGGGTGAGCCAGATCGCCGGCGTGACGTCGGTGCCGGCGGGCAGCGTCAGCCCATCGGCGACAAGGTCCACGTTAAGCCGGCGGCCGGCCAGCGGCACGACCGGGCGCAGGCGCAACGACTCGCTGATCGTCGCCCGCAGGTAGTCGTCCTCACCCTGCTCAAGTGAGTCGCGCAGGCTCTGGAGCTCGCGGGGGTGGCGAAGCAGCAGGTCAAAGGTCCAGGCCAACGCCGTCGCCGTGGTCTCGTGGCCGGCGAGCAGCAGCGTCATCAGCTGATCGCGCAGGTCGGTGTCGCTCATCCCGGACCCGTCCTCGAATTCGGCCTGCATCAGCAGCGAGAGGATGTCCTCGCGCTCCTCGTAGTTGCCGTTGGCGCGGTGCTCGGCGATCTCGGCGTAGAGCAGGTCGTCGGCCTCGTTCAGCTGCTTTTCGAACCTGGCCCAGGGCCCGCGACCGCCGAAGCGGCG
>DASYIY010000049.1:0-8018 GCA_035997045.1 Solirubrobacterales bacterium
CACCGAGTTCCTCACCGAGACCCGCGGCACCGGGGTGATGCACCACGTCTTCGAGAGCTGGGAGCGCTGGGCCGGCGAGCTTCGCCTCCGCCCCACCGGCTCGATCGTCGCCGACCGCCGCGGCAAGACCGCCGCCTACGCCCTGATCGGGATCCAGGACCGCGGCACACTCTTCATCGGCCCCGGCGAGGAGGTCTACGAGGGGATGATCATCGGCGAGAACGCTCGCGCCGAGGACATGGACGTCAACGCGACCAAGGAAAAGCAGCAGACCAACATGCGCGCTGCCGCCGCCGACGTGCTCGAGCGCATGGCGCCGCCTACACGGCTCTCGCTCGAAGCCGCGGTCGAGTTCCTGCGCGAGGACGAGTGCGTCGAAGTCACCCCCGAGTCGGTCCGCCTGCGCAAGGTCGAGCTCGACAAGCTGAAACGCCAGAAGGCCGCCCGCACGGCCGGCCGCGGCCGCTAGCTCCGACCCGGCGCCGGCATCTCGCAGCAGAGCGTCGCCGACATCACCGTGATCCCGTCCTCGCCGCTCTCGGCCAAGCGTTCGGCGCTTTCAGCCTGCACCGCAAAGGACGCCTCCAGGGCCTCGCTGTGGATCCGGACCAGGTCACGCCAGCCGCGCTCGTCCACGACCGCAACCGAACGGCTCGCGTGGGAATCGTCGCGAGCGGCGAACAGCCCTGATTCCAGGGACTCATCCGCGTCGGCGAGGATCGCCTTAACGAGCCAGGCCCCAAGCTGCCGGCGTTCCTCGAGACTGAGCGCGGCCCACTCCTCGTTGCTCCAAAGAGCCCGCACCAGTGCCCGGTAGCGGAACTCCCCCGTCCCCCCGGCCGACCTGTCGGCAACGACCTCGATCAGCCCTTGATCGAGCATCTTCTTGAGATGACCCGTCATGACAGCGGGATCGACTCCGAGCTCGCTGGCGAGCTGAGTGGCCGACGCCGTGCGTTCATTGAGCCTCACCAGCGCCTTGACGCGCACAGAGTCGGCAGCCAGATCCACCAGCCGCCGGTCGATCCCACCCTCATTGCCGGTCCCCTCAATCACGCAGATCCCCCTTGATCGACTTGGACCAGCCCACCTTAGTCGCCGTGAGCATGCAAAAAAAGAGCCGCCGGGCACGCTGGCCCGGCGGCTCTCAACAGGGCCCCTGCCCTGAGTGCTGACTAGACCGTGGCGGCTGCCTGCTCGGACTGGCTCTCTTCGGCCTTTTTGGCCGCGGCCTGGGCCTCGGGCGTGGGCTCGTCGACGCTGCGCGGCAGCAGCACTTCTTTGGCGATCACCAGGCGCTGGATCTGGCTGGTCCCCTCGTAGAGCTGCATGATCTTGGCGTCGCGCATCAGCTTCTCGACCGGGTACTCCTTGATGAAGCCGTAGCCGCCGTAGACCTGCACGGCGTCGACGGCGATCTCCATCGCCGAGTCGGCGGCGAAGCGCTTGGCCATCGAAGAGACCTTGCTGTTGCGCACGCCCTGATCGAGCATGACCGCGGAGCTCCAGACCAGCAGGCGGCCGGCCTCGACCTTCGTCGCCATGTCGGCGATCATGAACTGGATCGCCTGGTGCATCGCGATCGGCACGCCGAACTGGACCCTTTCCTTGGAGTACTCGGTGGCGTACTCGAGCGCCGCGCGGCCGATGCCGACGGCCATCGCCGAGACGCCCGGGCGGGTGCGATCGAGGGTCATCATCGCCAGCTTGAAGCCCTTGTTCTCCTCGCCGAGCAGGTTCTCGGCCGGGATCTCGACTTCGTCGAAGGAGATGGTCGCGGTGTTGGACGCCCGCTGGCCCATCTTGTCCTCCTTCTTGTCGACCGAAACCCCGGGGAGGTCGGCGTCGACGACGAAGGCGCTGATCCCGCGATGACCGGCCTCGGGATCGGTCTTGGCGTAAACCGTGAAGTAGTCGGCGTAGGTGCCGTTGGTGATGAAGCACTTGGAGCCGCTGATGACGTACTTGTCGCCCTTCTTAACGGCCTTGGTCTTCATCCCGGAGACGTCGGAGCCGGCGTCCGGCTCGGTCAGGCAGAAGGAGGCGAGCTTCTTGTCTTCGGTCAGCATGCCGAGGTACTTCTTCTTGGTCTCCTCGGAGCCGCCGAGCGTAATCGGTGCCGAGGCGAGTCCGTTGGCCATCAAGGTGGTGCCGATCCCGGAGCAGCCCCAGCCCATCTCCTCCTCGATCAGGCAACCCGAGAGGTAGTCGAGGCCGGGTCCGCCGTAGGCCTCGGGGATGTGGGTGTTCATCAACCCGACCTCCCAGGCCATGTCGATGATGTCCTGGGGCCAGGTGCCGTCCTTGTCGTACTCCCAGGCAACCCGGCGCATCTCTTTCTCGGCGAAGCTGTGCGCGAGCTCGCGTAGGTCCTTCTGCTCGTCGGTGAGGGTGAAGTCAACCACTGGTCGGGGCTCCTTCTTTGTCGGTGCGTAAGCCTTTTCACGCGGCCGCGCGGCAGGGCGGCGACCACCGATTGACTGGTCAGTCAACCAAGCCAAAGGCTACCGGATAGCAGCGCCAGAGCGAGACCCCTACCCTTGAGCGATGGTCTGGCTCTTGGCATTGACCAACGTGCAGAGCGGCTACGCGCTGGCCGCGATCACGCTCTTGATCCTGCCGATCGCCGCCTTCAGCTTCATCCGCTCGGGGGCCGCCTGGGACGAGATCGGCAAGGGCCGCTTCGGGGTGATGCACTCGATGCCGGCGCCACGCATGTCGCAGCCCGCCCAGCCGCTCGACAAGGCGATCCAGGCGGCGGAGGCACGCCAGATGCTGGAGGCAAAGTCCTACCGGCGCTTACAGCGCGGCGAACCGCCCCTCGACGTCGATGCCGAAATGACCCTGCTGCTTGACAGCGGACCCGGCGCAAGCACCGGCAAGGCGGATCTCGACCAAAAACTCCGCGCCGAGGTGCGCGAGCTGGTGATCGCGCGCAACGAAAGGCGCATGCGCGCCGGCAAGGATCCGCTCGACATCGATGCCGAGGTAGAGCGGCAGGTCGCCGATTTCATAGGATTGGGCAACTGATGACGGGCGCCGCCAAGGAGAACCTCTACGAGGTCGAGGATCTGCTGATGCAGCCGGGGACCTACTTCAACCCGCAGACCGAGGTGCTGGTCGTGGTCGACGACTCGACCTCGCTCGATCAGGAGGTCTTCAACATGGAGGCCTACGAGGGCGCCGACTGGGTCCGCATCTCCGACGAGGTGCCGGTCGACGAAGACAGCCGCGACCGCGTGCTCGAGCACTTCCAGACCAGTTACCACCCGGGCTCGACCGGCTCGGTCTCTGAGACAGCGCTGGAGCAGGGCGACGACGAGCTCGACGGGGACGAGGACGGCCAGGACCCTGGCCGCGAGGACGCCGAGTAGTGCTGGAAGCCGGGGCAGTAGCGCCCGACTTCACCCTGCCCAACCAGAACGGCAACGAGGTCAGCCTCTCCGGGCTGAAAGGCGAGACCGTCGTTCTCTACTTTTACCCCCGCGCCGACACCCCTGGATGTACCACCCAGGCCTGCAGCGTGCGCGACCGCCGCGCCGAGTACAAGGCCGCCGGCGCTCGCGTGATCGGCGTCTCGCCCGACAAAGTCGAGGCGGTTGCCAAGTTCGCCGGCAAATTCGACCTCGACTTCACCCTGCTCGCCGATGCCGACCACGCCGTCGCCGACTCCTACGGCACCTGGGTCGAGAAGTCGATGTACGGCAAGAAGTACATGGGCGTGCAACGGGCGACCTTCATCGTCGGCCCCGACGGCAAGATCGCCAAAGTCTTCCCCAAGGTCTCGCCGAAAACGCACGACGACGTCGTGCTCAAAGCGCTCGCCGAGCTTTCCGCCTGACGACTCCGCTCAGGCGTAGTAGAAGGCGATGCCGAAGACGAGGTAGACGGCCAGCAGTTGGACGCCCTCGAACCAGGTCGACTCGCCGTCCTGGGTGACGTAATTAGCGATCAGGATCGCGATCAGGACTGCCCCCAGCTCAAAGCCGTTGAAGACCAGCGCGAGCGGGTGCGGGCCGATGAAGAAGGAGGCGAGGACGAGGATCGGGGCGACGAAGAGGGCGACCTGGGCGCTGGAGCCGATCGCGATGTTGACCGCGAGGTCCATCTTGTTTTTCATCGCCACCACCACCGCGACCCAGTGCTCGGCCGCATTGCCGACGATCGCGACGACGATCACGCCGATGAAGAACTCCGAGAGGCCTACCGAGTGGGAAGCGTCGGAGATCGAGCTGACCAGTACCTCGGACATAACCCCGACCAACACCCCGGCGATCGCCAGCGCCAGCACCGAGGTGCGCGTCGACCACCCCAAGCTGTCCTCATCGCCGTACTCGGGATTGAAGAGCGCCCGGTGGGTCTTCAGCGAGAAGACGAGGCCGAGCACGTAGGTGACGATGAGAACGACCGCCACGGCGAGGGAAAGGTGCTCGACGGTCGAGCCGTAGTCGACGATCTCAGCCCCCGGCAGGGGCAGCCCCTTGCCCTCGACCAACTCGAAGATCGCCGGCATCAGCAGCGCCGCGGCGGCGAGCAACAGCATCGAGGTCTGGACGCTGGCGCCGGTCCTGCTGAAGGTCTGTTTCTCGCGACCGATCCCGCCCGCCAGCATCGCGGCGCCGAGGACGAGCAGGATGTTGCCGATGATCGAGCCGACGATCGAGGCCTTGACCACCTCGTGCAGGCCCTGGCCGAGGGCAAAGAGGGCGATGATCAGCTCCGGCGCGTTGCCGAAGGTGACGTTGAGCAGGCCGCCGATACCCGGCCCCGATCGGGCCGCCAGCTCCTCGGTGGCTCGGCCCATCAGGGCCGCCGTCGGGATGATGCCGAGCGCCGAGGTAGCGAAGACGAGACCGGCCGCGGCGCCGGCCAGGTCCAGCACCACCGCCAGCGGGATCAGCGGCGTCAGCAGGTACGGCCAACCATATGGAGTGCGGAGGAACGCGACTACTGGAGCATCCCCACGCAGTTCTGAATCGCGGTCGCGGTGTGGGCACCCTGCAGGCATTCGAGGTAGGCCTGCTGACCGCCGCCGGAACTACCGGAGCTGCCACCGCCCCCGCCCGAGGAGGAGCCGCCGCCGACGCTGTTGAGGCCTTCCAGCAGGCCGCCGAGCCCGGCGGAGCCCTGGCCTTGGAAGGCGCCGAGCAGTTCGATCGGGTTGACCCCCAGCTTGAGGAAGAGGTCGCTGAGGGGCTTGGACGACTGCGGCGCCGAGATCGTCTGCTCTTCGTTGACCCCGGTGAGCTTCAGGTCGAAATCGAGCTGGACGCTCTTCACGCCGTTGCTGCTGGGGCCCGCCGGCGGTTCGATCGTCGCCTGGGCGGAGATCTCCCGCACGATGTGATCGTCGCCGACGTAGAGATCGACGTGGGCGTCCTTGACCGAGTCCTTCACCTTGCCCTTGGCCGCGTCCAGTTCGGCCGTCGTCGGAAGCGGGCCCGCCGCTTCCAGCTGCTTGCTGCAGGCCGGGTCTTCGATCAGTTCGCTTGCCGTGTCGAGCGCGGCCGAGGCGTTGAGGTCGCCGCTGACCTTGGTCGTGCTGGTACCGCCGACGTCGGCGCTGCCGCCTTCCTTGAGGTTTTCGATGAAGTCTGAGATCTTCAGCTTGCCGGCCGCTTCCGTGCAGGCGCTCGCTTCGCTGCTCTGCCCGCCGCCCTGTTTGTCGATCGCCGATTTGACGAAGCCGAAGGTGGTCGGGTCGACTTCGTACTCACTGCCTTCGTAGCCGACGTAGGCCTTGTTGCCGCCGAGCAGGGTGAAGCCGCCGTCGAAGTCGATGTCTTCACCGCCGAGCGAGCCTTTGGCCGTCGCCGTCAAGTCGAATTCGGGCAGTTCCGCATCGCTTTCTTTCTGGAACGGGCCCGAGAGGCTGACGTCGACCTTGCCGCTTTTCCCGCCCTTGACGTCGATTCCGAGCGAGAGGTCGACGTTGCCGCTTTCGACCCCCTGCAGGGTCGCTTCGTCGACAACGGCCTGAGGGCTGTCGCTGCTTCCCCCACCGCAGGCGGCGAACGCTGATGCCAGCGCGATCAGCGCCAGGAAGAGGGAGAGAATGCGAGCTCGGCTCAAAGTGGTGGGCCTCCTGAAAAAGAGTCGGGATTGGCGTTGCCGTAAAGCTAGCGCGTGGGGGGTGGCTCTTGGCCCCAGGTTCGCATCCCCGCTTCGATCGCCTCGTTGACCGTGCGCACGACTGCGACACGGGCATAGCGCTTCGACTCGGCGGCGATCGGGTGCCACGGCGCGCGCGGCTGGTCGGTGCGGCCGATCATGTCCTCGACCGCCTCTTCGTACTCGGTCCGCTTGGCCCGGTTGGACCAGTCTTCCTCGGTCAGCTTCCAAGCCTTGAGCGGATCGGCAGCGCGCTGCTCGAAGCGCTTGCCCTGCTCGGCCTCGGAGATGTGGAGCCAGAACTTGACGACGATCGTCCCCTCCTCGGCGAGGCTGCGCTCGAAACCGTTGATCTCGTCGTAGGCGCGCAGCCATTGCTCGCGGCTCGCCAGCCCGTCGACCCGCTCGACCAGCACACGCCCGTACCAGGAGCGATCGAAGACGGCCATCCCGCCCCAGCCCGGTAGCACCGGCCAGAAGCGCCAGAGAAAGTGGTGGCGCTTCTCGTCGTGGGTCGGCGCCGCGAACTGGACGACGCGGACGTGGCGCGGGTCGAGCGGAGCGACGAGCCGTTTGATCGCACCGCCCTTGCCGGAGGCGTCCCAGCCCTCGAAGAGGACAAGGATGGGCGGCCCGACGCCCTGCCTCCCGATCAGCCCGCCGAGGGTCAGCCGCAGCTGGGTCAGCCGCAGCCAGGCGGCGCTCAGCTCACGCTCCTCCTCTTTGCGGCTGAGGGCGAGCGAGAGGTCGACCTGGTCGAGCCGTCCCATCGGCCGATCCTACGCGCCGCCGGGGTCAGGGAACGCCTTCGACCGGCTGCACGCTTTCTTTGGGAGCGTCGAGCGAGCGCGGGCTTTCCTCGGTCAGGTTCAGCACCAGCGGGAACATCAGGGCGCCGAGGAAGATCAGGATCACGCCGGCAGCGACCAGCCAGCGGGCCGAGCTGAGGTGGCCGAGGATGCCGACGGCGAAGCCGATCAGGACCAGCGCGATGTAGGGGCCGGCACTGTGTGGCAGCAAGGTGGCGAGTGGGAGGACGAGGTCGAGCACAGCGCCGGATTATCATCGCCTCCATGGCCGATGGCTCTGTGGCAGAGGTGAAGGACGCGCTGGCCGAGGCCGGCTACCTCGCCGACGAGTCCGCGGCGCTGGTCTCCTTCCTCGCCCAGCGGCTCGGCAAGCCGGTCCTGGTCGAGGGCCCGGCGGGGGTCGGCAAGACCGAGCTGGCCAAGGCGCTGTCCCGCGCCACCGGCCGCGAGCTGATCCGCCTGCAGTGCTACGAGGGGCTCGACGAGGCCAAGGCGCTGTACGAGTGGAACTACCGCAAGCAGCTGCTGCGGATCCAGGCCGGCGGCGAGGACGGCTGGGAGGACGTCCACGGCGACATCTTCGACAAGGAGTTCCTGCTCGAGCGCCCGCTGATGCAGGCGATCGCCAGCCCCGAGCCGGTGGTGCTGCTGATCGACGAGATCGACAAGACCGACCAGGAGTTCGAGGCGATGCTGCTCGAGCTGCTCTCCGACTTCCAGATCACGATCCCCGAGCTGGGCCAGGTCGCGGCGACGACGATGCCGATCGTCGTCCTCACCTCGAACAACTCGCGCGAGCTGACCGAGGCGCTGAAGCGGCGCTGCCTCTACCTCTGGCTCGACTACCCGGACCTCGAGCGGGAGATGGAGATCGTCCGCCTGCACACGCCGGAGTTGCCCGAGGCGCTGGCGCAGCGGATGGTCGAGGTGGTGCGGATGGTTCGCGCCCTCGACCTGAAGAAGCCGCCCTCGATCGCCGAGTCGATCGACTGGGCGCGGACGCTGCTGCTGATGGGGGCCGAGGACATCGACCGCAAGACCTTCGAGCAGTCGATGTCGATCATCGTCAAGCACCGCACCGACATCGACCTCGTGGCG
>DASYIY010000050.1:0-4271 GCA_035997045.1 Solirubrobacterales bacterium
TTTCCGGTCTCGAAGGAAATCTGGCTGTCGCCGATGTCCGCCGAAACGCGGGTTACGTCAAACATGCTCATTTAGTTGTCCTACCTCCGGCCGCCCGGATGGCGGCCATCTGCTTTCAGAACTCTCGTTCTCTTTCAAAAAAGAGAGTACACAAGCGCGCTCAGCCGAAGATTGCGGGTGTTTCGGTGACACCGGCACGGATTCCAGACTCGAAGTCGCGCCTGACTCGGGCAGCGATCGCGCCGGAGCGGCGGTCGGCCTCGAAGCGCTCCAGGTCTAGGTCGAGCCGCTCGACTCGCTGCCAGAGGTGCGGATCGTCGACGTGGCCGCGGTCGGAGTAGAGCGAGTCGACCAGCTCGAAGAAGCGCCCCTGCTGGCCAGCTGCCTCCGCCGCGGCGTGCAGTGCGGGCGAACGCGGGTGCTTGCTGGCGACGGGAAAGTGACGGAAGACGACCATCGCCTCGCGTGCTGAGATCTCCGCCCAGACCGAGGCGCAGTGCGGGCAGCCGAGGTCGGCGTAGACAACCAGCTGCGGCCCCTCCCCCCTGCGGTGATCGTCCGGCCCGGCCGGCGGCACCGCGGCGCTGGTCAACTCAGGCGGCAGGGCTCAGCGCGTCGAAGATCAGGTTGGCGCCGGGGATCTCGAGCGGGGTCGGCGACTCGTGCACCCACTCGACCGTGCCCTCCGCGTCGACGAGGACGAGCGAGCGGTTGGCGTGGCCGGCTTGGCCGATGTAGGCGCCGTAGGCACGGGCGACCTCGCCCTTGGGCTCGAAGTCGGCCAGTAGCGGCGTGTCGATGCCGAGCTTCTCCTGGAAGGCCTTGTGGGCGAAGCCGCTGTCGACGCTGATGCCGATCATCTGCACGCCCTTGGCCTCGATCTCGGGCTTGACCTCCTGATAGACCGAAAGCTGGTCGCTGCAGACCGGGCTGAAGTCGAGCGGGTAGAAGACGAGGAGAACCTTCTTGCCGCGGAAATCGGAGAGCGAGACCTTCTCGCCATCCTGATTGCGAAGCGTGAACTCGGGTGCCGGCTCGCCGGCGGCGATCATCGGCGCAGGCCGAGTTCGGCGACTAGGGAGCGGTAGCGCTCGAGGTCGTGGCGCTCGAGGTAGCGCAGCATGCGGCGGCGCTTGCCGACCAGCATCAGCAGGCCGCGGCGCGAGTGGTGGTCCTTGGCGTGCGTGCGCAGGTGCTCGGTGAGTTCGTTGATTCGCTCGGTGAGCAGGGCGACCTGAACCTCGGCTGAGCCGGTATCGCCATTGGCGCGACCGTACTTGCCGATCAGCTCGTCTTTTTTCTCCTTGGTCAGGCCCATTTCGTAAAAAGTGCCGCGCTCCTGGCGGAGCTCACGGCCGCTGGAAGCTAGCACAGACCTGCTTCGCGTCCTCGACATCGACGCGCATCTGGGCGATCAGCTCCTCGACGCTGGCGAAGCGTTTCTCGCCACGCAGGCGGGCAACGAAGGCAACGCGCAGGTCGGTGCCGTAGAGATCGCCCTGGTAATCGATCAGGTAGGTCTCGATCAAGACGCCGCGGCCAGTCTCGAAGGTCGGGCGCACGCCAACGTTGACGGCGGCGGGAACGCCGTTGGCAAAAGCGGCGTAGACGCCGTGGCCGGGGATCGCGAGGCGATCGTCGGGGACGATGTTGGCGGTCGGGAAACCCAGCTCGCGGCCGCGCTGGTCGCCGCTGACCACTTCGCCCTCGACCATGAAGGGGGCACCGAGGCAGTGCCGGGCGCCCTCCATGTCGCCGGCCGCGACAAGGGCCCTGATCCGAGTCGAGGAGACGGTCTCGCCGTCGACCTCGACCAGGGGCACGACGCGGGTCTCGAACTCGCTGCGGCCGGCCAGCATCTCCGGGTCGCCCTTGGCCTTGGCGCCGAAGCGAAAGTTCTCCCCGACCGAGACGCGCTCGGCGCCGAGCCGCTCGACCAGCACCGCGTCGATGAATTCCTCGGCACTGCGCTGGGCGAACTCGCGGTCGAAGGGGATCACGACCAGCTCGCGCACTCCGAGCCCCTCGATCACATCGCGCTTGACCCCGAAGGGCATGATCAGCTTCGGCAGCGCCGCCGGGTGCAGAATCTCCAGCGGGTGAGGGTCGAAGGTGAGGACCGTGTCGGCATCGTCGATCACGGCCTGGTGGCCACGGTGGACGCCGTCAAAGGTGCCGATCGCGACGTGGCGCGGTCGCGGCTGGGCATCGGGCAGCGAGGTGACTTCGATATTTGCCATCAGCGCAGTGCCTCCGCCGTCGCCGGCACTAGCTCGGCGATTCGCTCCAGCCCCAGCTCCTCACCGGCGTCCTCGACGCTGAAGGGGCCGATCGCAGTGCGGCGCAGTTGCGCGCAGTAGGCGTCGTCAAGCGTCTCGACCAAGGTGCGGATGTAGGTCCCGGTCGAGCACTCGATCTCGTATTCGGCGCTTTCAGCGTCGCTGGAGAGCAGATCGGCGCGGTAGACCTCGATCTCGCGTTCGGGGGTCTCGACGACTTCGCCCCGGTGCGCCTTGCGGTAGAGGCGCTCGCCACCGACGCGCACGGCCGAGGTCATCGGCACGCGCTGGCGCACCCGGCCCGTGGGCAGATCCAGCGAGCACGGGATGTGACCGGTCTCACTCAACGCGCCATCCGGATCGCCAGTGCTCGAGCGCCAGCCCAGTCGGGCCTGCGCGACGTAGGTCTTTGGCAGCCCGGTGAGGAAGCGCTGCAGCGGGGTGGCACCGTCGAGCAGGACGAGGAGCAGGCCGGTGGCGAAGGGATCGAGCGTGCCGGCGTGGCCCGCCTTGCATTCGCGCTCTCGCCGCACCGCCTGCACCATGTCGTGGGAGGTTATCCCGGCCGGCTTGTCGCAGAGCAGTACGGTGCCCTCGCCGCGGCGCGCCATCTCAGGGGCCGAGCTGGGCGGTGACCTCACCGCAGAGGAAGCCGACCAGCTGCTCGAGCTCGAGGTCGGTCGAGAAACCGGCGGCACGTTTGTGGCCACCTCCCCCGTGCGCCCGCGCCATTGCCGAGACGTCGATCTCGCCGCCGCTGGAGCGCAGGCTCACCTTGCGTGCGGCCCGGCCGCGATCGCCCTGGTCGCGAATCAAGGCCGCCACCTTCGTTCCCTCGATCGAGCGCAGGTGGTCGATGATCCCCTCGGTCATCTCCGCCCCGGCCCCGCTTGCCTCGTAATCGGCGTCGGTGATGTAGGAGACGACCAGCCGCTCGCCGCAATAGCGCCGAATGCCCTCGAGGGCGCGGGAGAGCAGCTTCAGCTTCTCGATCGGCACGTGCTCGTAGAGGCGCCGGTAGGTCTCGTCGACGGCGACGCCGGCATCGATCAGTTCGGCGGCGATCCGGTGGGTGCGGGCGTTGGTGTTCTCGTACATGAACTTGCCGGTGTCGGTGATCAGGCCGACGTAGAGCGCTGAGGCGATCTCCGGGGTGATCTTGGCGCCGAGCGCGAGCGCCAGCCCATGGACGATCTCTGCGGTCGAAGAGGCGGTGGTTTCGACCAGGTTTACGTCGCCGAAAAGCGTGTTGTCGTGGTGGTGGTCGATGTTGATGCGGAAGTTGTCCCCCTCGCTGAGGAACTCGACCGGCATGCGGTCGATGTTGCCGCAGTCGAGGAAGACCACGGTGCGGTCGGCCATGTCGGCCGGCGGCTCGTGGAAGACCTCCTCGAGCGGCAAGAAGCGGTACTCGATCGGCAGCGGGAACTCCTTCGCTGCCATGAACATCACCGAGTCCTTGCCGAGCTGGCCGAGCAGGTGATGCATCCCAAGCAGAGAGCCAAGCGCATCGCCGTCGGGACCCTCGTGGGCAGTGAGCAGGAAACGCTCGCGCGAGCGCAGCTCCGCCGCCACCTGCTCGATTCCGGCCGTGGCCACGCCCGTTGCCTCGCTGCTCATGGCTCCTCCTCATCGAGCAGGCGGGAGATCCGCATGCCTTGCTCGACGGTCGCGTCGTAGTGAAAAGAAAGGGTCGGGGTTCGCTTCATTCGGGTCTCCGCAGCGATCTTCGCTTGCAGCACTCCGTGCGAGGAGTTCAGGCCGGTCATCGTCGCCTCGCGCTCCTCGTCGGATCCGAGCACGCTGACGTACACCTTGGCGGCGCGGAGATCGGGGCTGGTCTCGACCGAAGTCACGGTTACGAAGCCGATGCGGGGATCGCTGAGCTCGGAGATGGCTGCGCCGACCACCTCGCGGAGCACCTCGTTGATGCGGCGCATGCGAGGCGTGGCCATCCTAGTCCAGCGTCTGCTCGACCTGCTTTGTCTTGTA
>DASYIY010000051.1:0-51414 GCA_035997045.1 Solirubrobacterales bacterium
ATCGCGTCGATCACCGCGTGAGTGAGGACGTCCGCATCGGAGTGGCCGGTGAGGCCGAGCGCGTAGTCGATCTCGACGCCGCCGAGGATCAGCAGCCGGCCCTCGGCGAAGCGGTGGCTGTCGTAGCCGATGCCGACCATCAGCCGACCCGGCTGGCGAGCGGCGCGAGCCGCCGCTGTCGCCGCTCGAAGACGCAGATCTCCCCCACCCCGAGGCCATCGAGGAACTCGACCGCGCGGTCGTACCCGAACCCGACCTGCTCGGGCAGGTGGGCGTCGGAGGAGAGCGCGAAGGAGGCACCGGCCTCGACGCACATCTCGGCGAAGCCGCGCGCCGGATAGAGCTCGCCGACCGGCTTGCGCAGCCCCGCGGTCGAAACCTCGACCGCGATCCCGCTCTCGGCGATCGCTTCGACCGCCGGCTCGTAGAAGTGGCGCAGGTCGCGCTCCGGCAGCGGCCGCGAGCCGCCCCAGACCTTGACCAGGTCGGGGTGGGCGAGGATGTCGAACAGGCCCGAGCGGGCGCACTCGGCGAGCGACTCGAAGTAGCGCCGCCAGACCTCGTCGGCGTCGCCGCTTCCCTCCCAGACGTCCCAGCCAGGGTGGTCGACGGCCTCGTCGCCGATGAAGTGGACCGAGCCGACCACGTAGTCGAAGTCGCGCGCCTCGAGCAGGGCCGCGGTGCGATCTTCGGCAGCGGGGATGAAGTCGCACTCGACACCCAGGCGCAGCGGCGTGCCGCGGACGAACTCGCAGTAGGCGTCGAGGTCGTCGCGAGCCTGTTCCTCCCAAAACGGATGGCGCCAGAGATCGAGGGCCTGGGTGAAGCGGTAGACGTGCTCCGAGACGCCGAGCTCGTCGATTCCCGCCTCGGCGGCGGCGGCGAGGTAGCGATCGACGTTCTCGGTCGTGAAGTAACGCTCCGCCGTCGTGTCCGGCTCGTCCGGGCGCAGGTGAAGGTGGTAATCGGTGAGCATGAGGACGCGAGATTAGGCGACCCGGGCCGCGGATACGCTGAGGCCATGGTCCACCTGCGGATCGTCGTCCCGGAAGATCGCTGCGGCAAGGTCCTCGACCTGCTCGAAGCGGCGCCGTCGGCCTCCAACCTCGTCTTCCTCGCCAGCGCCGCTCGGCAGCCGCGCGGCGACGTGGTCCTCTGCGACATCGCCCGCGAGGAAGCCAGCGTGCTGATCGAGGACCTGAAGGAGCTTGGCGTGGCCCGGGACGGCTCGATCTCGCTCGAGCAGATCGACTCGCAGCTCTCCGACGCCGCCGACCGGGCCGAGCATGCGGCTCGCGGCAAGCCCTCGAACGCGGTTGTCTGGGAGGAGGTCGAGGCGCGCACCTCGGAGAGCACCGAGCTGGGCGGCAACTTCCTCATCTTCATGGTCCTGGCCTGCCTGATCGCCTCGGTCGGGATCTTCCTCGGCTCGCCGATCCTGATCGTCGGCGCGATGGTTGTCGGCCCCGAGTTCGGTCCGCTCGCCGGCTTTTGCGTGGCGGTGGTCGAGCGGCGTCGCGAGGTCGCCCTGCGCTCGCTGACCGCGCTCGCGATCGGCTTCCCGGTCGGCATCACCGCGGCCTTCCTCTTCACCCTGATCTCGAAGGCAACCGGCATGCTCGACGCCGACTTCAGCGGCTCGATGCACCCACTGACCCAGTTCATCTCCAAACCAGACGACTTCTCCTTCATCGTCGCCGCCTTCGCCGGTGCCGCCGGCGTGCTCTCGCTAACCTCGGCCAAGTCGGGGGCGCTGGTCGGGGTGCTGATCTCGGTGACGACGATCCCCGCCGCCGCCAACATCGGGGTCGCCGCCGCCCTTGCCGACTGGTCGGAATGGCGCGGGGCTATCGCCCAGCTGGTCGTCAACCTAACCGCGATCGTGCTCGCCGGTGTCACCACCCTCTTTATCCAGCGCAAGCTCTACGAGCGGCGGCGGCTGCGGCACATGGACGACGGCGTCCGCTCCGTCGCCGGACTGCCGACCGACCGCCGCGGAGCGCTGCCGCCACGATGATTCGCCAGCTCGCGATCCTGCTTGCGGCCTTCGCCGGCGGCACGGCGATAGCGCTGGCCCTCGGTGCGGTCAGCTTCGGCGTCGCCCTCGGAGTCGGCCAGGTCTGCTTCGCTGCAACCCTGGCCTGGGTTCTGCTCGGTTGAGTCACGTTAGGGGTGGCATACGCCCCTAACGCGACTCACTCGTTCGATCGGCGAGAAGAAGCTCGGCGAGCTTGAGGTCGAGCGGCGTCGTCACCTTTAGGTTCTCGACGGGCGAGGGATGGATCAAGGCCTTTCCTCCCATCGCCTCGACCAGCATTGCCTCGTCGGTGGCCGCGGCGACACGATCCGGATCGCCATCCAGAGCGCTCCGCAGTGCCTCCACCCGGAAGACCTGTGGCGTCTGCGCCGCCCAAAGCCACTCGCGATCGACCGTCGCCTCGACGACGAGACGTGCATTTGCCCCCTTATGCGTGGCAAATGCACATTTCGTCGTTTCCGATTGCTTGATTGTGTCCGTGACCGGAGCGGCGGCGATTGCGCCGGCGGCCTCGGGGTCCGCGACCAGGGTCGCAACCACGTCGTCGATCAGCTCAGGCGTGACCAGCGGCCGGGCCGCGTCGTGGATCGCGACGAGTTCGGTGCCGACCGCCTCCAGCGCATTGGAGACCGATTGAGCCCGCGTGGCGCCGCCCTCGACCATGCGGAGGTCGTCCCCGTCCAGCTCGTGAACGTGGCCCGGCGGACAGGCGACGACGATCGAGCGCACCGAGCCTGCCGCCCGGCAGGCCTCGATCGACCACTCGACCATCGGCCTGCCGGCGAGCGGCACGAAGGCCTTCGGGCCGCCGGCTCCGAGCCTGCGCCCGGAGCCGGCGGCCGCGATGACCGCTGTGACGCTGTTGGGACTAGGCGGTCGCCGTGGCGGCGTAGCGCTCCTCCAGCAGTCCGTCCAGGTACTCCTCCGCGCCTTCCTCGTCTTTGTCGAGCGCGTACATGAACTCCGAGGCGAGGATCTTCTTCGCCCGTGTGTACATCTGCTTCTCACCGGTGGAAAGGCCCTTTTCCATCTCGCGGATGGCGAGGTTGCGGACGACCTCGGCCAGCTCGAAGACGTCGCCGGTCTTGATCTTCTCGCGGTTGTACTTGAAGCGCCGGTTCCAGTTCTTCGGCATGTCTGACACCTCATCGGTGAGGACGCCGGTCACCTTCTTGATTTCGACCTCGTCGATCACCCGCCGCAGGCCGGCAACACCGGCGTTTTCACAGGGGACCATCACCGTGAGTTCGTTGTGGAGGATCTTGATCGTCAGGTACTCCCGCTCCTCCCCCATCAGCTCACGAGACTCCTTCTTCAGCACGAGGCCCGCACCGTGGTGGGGGTAGACGACCTTGTCCCCCTCTTCGAAATCGCAGACGTACGGGATGTCCGTCTCGAAGTCCACCTCCATGGCCTCCTCTACTAGCTCAGAAATCGCGTGCTCCTTTCTCTCGTGGACAGCGTCGGATCGCCGTCAGCTCTGTAGGTACCGGTCAACCAGATCGACCTCCTGGAGCCTGCGCAGGCCCTCGCGGATGTCCTTGGCCCTGGTCGGACCAACATCCTCGACGGCCTCGAGGTCGGCGTCGGAGGCAGCGAGTACCTCCTCCAGCCCACCCAGCTCATGGATGATCTTCTGGACGACAAGCTTGGGTATGCGCGGCACGCGGCCGAGCACGCGGTAGCCCCGCGGGGCTACCGGAAAGTCAAGGGTGTTGAGCTTGCGGTCGTAGCCGAGCAGCTCGGCGAGACGGCCGAAGTCGAGCACGTCCTGGTGCGGCAGCCGCGCCAGCGACTGCACCACGGTGGCCAGGTTCTGCTCGGAATCCTCGACCGAGTAGTCGCGGATCAGCGCCGTCTTGTCGGCGGCGACGCCGACCATCGTCTCCTCCAGCTGCATCTCGATCAGGCGCCCCTCGGTGCCGAGCTCGACGATGTAGCGCTCGACCTCGACCGCCATCCGGGTGACCAGCTCGGAGCGCTGCAGGACGGCGAGGGCGTCGTAGAGGACGCAGCCGCCCTCGAACTCGAGCACGGTGAGGCGGTTGGAGACCTGGTCGAGCCGGGCGCGGTACTTGTCGAGCGTCGCCAAGCCCTGGTTGGCCTTGGCCAGCACGGCCGGGATGTCCTGGAGGATGTACTTCGTCCCCTCGACGTAGAGGGAGACGACGTCACGGCGCTGGGAGATCGCGATCACCAACGCATCGGTCTGCTTGGAGACGCGCTCGGCGGTGCGGTGGCGGGTGCCGGTCTCCGAGGAGAGGATCGTCGGGTCGGGCATCAGCTGCACGTTGGCCCAGGTGATCTTCGTCGCCTCGGCGTTGAGCACGATCGCCCCGTCCATCTTTGCGACCTGGTAGAGCATCGCCGGCGTGTAGTCGATGTCGAGCCTGATCCCACCCGAGAGCAGGTGCGAGATATCGCCCGGATCGCCGACGACGATCAGCCCGCCGGTGCGGGAGTGAACGATGTTGTCGAGGCCCTCGCGCAGGGCGCCACCGGGCGCGACGACATCAAGAGCCCTCAGTAGCCTGGGATCTTGACGTTCCGACAACTCATGAAGCTCATCACCAGGCAGTGCTGACATCGCTTCCTAGGATGGCAAAAACCGCTTTGGAATGCGATGTGGACAATCCCTAGTGGACAGGTCAGGATAGTCATTGTCAAGGAAACCGATCACCTAAGGGACTTTCTATCCCCCGAAACCCGGGAACTACAGCGACTTCCGGCCTTGCCGAGGTTAAAAATCGATGCAGTTTGGCGTTTTACAACGCTCAGAGATGGAAGCGGCGGTGGTGTGCGTGGTGTTGCAGGGCGCTCGGTTGCGGCCTGCCGGCGACGGCAGGGTCGGGGCCGGGCCGCTCGGGGTCGCGCACGAAGACCCAGGTGAGCACCCCGCCGACCACGCAGAGACCGACGGAAACCCAGGTCGAGCCGGCGATCGAGTCGGTGAACGAGTCGCCACCCGCCTGCAGGGCGTGGAAAGCAGCACCGGTCGCCGCCAACGCCAGCGAGCCGGCGACGATCCGATCCATCGCCAGGACGCCGGAGGCGATGCCGACCTTCTCGGCGGGCATGGCCGCCATCGCGGCCGTCGACATCGGCGCGTAAACGAGGCCGATCGCGATGCCGAAGAGCAGGTAGCCGGCAAGCACCACCGCGTAGGAGCTGCCGGCGTCGACCTGAGTGAGGACGAAGAGACCGGCGGCGCCGAAGACCATCCCCGCGGTCATCAGCCCGCGGGCGCCGAAGCGCCCGATCATGCGACCGGAGAAGGGCGAGATGAAAACCATCGGCGCGGTCACCGGCAGAATCAGCAGACCGCTGAGCAGAGCCGAGTGCCCGCGCGCATCCTGCAGGTACTGCGGCTGGAAGAACATCACCGCCCAGTAGGAGCCGACGACGGCAAAGGCGGCTGCGCTGGCGCCGAAGTAGGGCCCGTTGCGAAAGAGGGCGAATTCGACGATCGGGTTGCGCACGCGCCGCTCGATCCAGGCAAACAGCGCCAGCACGAGAACGCCGCCGGCCGCCAGCGCGGCGACCGCACCGTCGCTCCAGGCCCGCGCCTGGACCATCGCCAAGACGACGGCGGTGAGGCCGACGCTCAGCGCCAGCAAGCCGGGCAGGTCGATCCGCGTACCGGCGCTGGGATCGGTCGACTCGGGCGCGGCCGCGAGGACGATCGCCAAGCCGACCGCGACGATCGGCAGGTTGACCCAGAAGATCAGCCGCCAGTCGAGCGCGATCAGCGCGCCGCCGACGACCGGCCCGATCGCCAGGGCGATCGCCGAGACCGCCGCCCAGATGCCGAGGGCGCGCGGCTGCTCGGAGGAGGGGAAGACATTGCAGACGATCGCCAGCGAGAGCGAGAGCACCGGCGCCGCGCCGACGCCCTGCAGGACACGACCGCCGATCAGCATCTCGGGCCCCTGAGCCGCACCGGAGAGAATCGATCCGGCACCGAAGAGAATCATCCCGATCACGAAGACGCGCTTGCGGCCGAACATGTCGCCAAGCCGCCCGGCGGTGACAACGAGCACGGCGATCGTCAGCAAATAACCGTTCATCACCCACTGCAGCGCCTCCGCGCTGGCGCCGAGGTCGGCCCGGATCGAGGAAAGAGCCAGCGCCACCACGATCGAGTCGAGCATCAGGATGAAGAGGCCGGAGCAGGCCCCGATAAGAGTCCACCAGCGGCGGTTCATCCGGTTGAACTTATTGGTGGTGGCGGCGGAGTCAGCGAAAGGCGACCAGGTCGCGAGCGGAATCGATCCCCCAGCGTTGCCCGACTTGGATCAGGTCATCGCTTAGTGGCCAGCGGTCGGGGCGCTCCTCGCCCTTGTGCTGTGGATTGGCGCCCTTCAGCGCCATGCAACCGGTGTTATCGCCGATCGCGCGGATCTCGGCGACGTCGGCCTCGTCTAGCGGGTTCTCGGCCGCCAGCGCGGCCAGCTCCGCCCGCTTGTCCTCGACCGGTCGCGCTTCGGGCCCGGCCTCCTGGATCAGGGTCGGCGCCACGCACTCGACCGCCGGGTGGGCGAGGTTCCACTGGCAGGCGAGGTGTATCGGGCTAAGCCCGAGGCGCTTGCGCAGTGGCTCCAAGCGCTCCAGCTTCTCCAGCCCCGTCTCGATCCAGCCCTCGGGCCGGAAAGCGCGATGATCGCCCTTCGCCAGCTCCATCCCAGGCTGAAGGTCGCCCCAGAAGAGGCCGCCGTAGTCGACCACCCGGGTGATCACCTTCACCCCGTGGCGCTCGGCGGCATCGAGGCAGAGCTCGCCGGGCCAGGGCTCGAACGGGTTGAGGATGATCATCGCCCAGTCGATTCGGTCGCCGAAGTGCTCGAGGCATGCGATCAAGTCGAGGGTGAAGCCGTTTGCTGGGCCCGGGGCGACGCCGATCTGACCGGTTAGGCCGGCCTCGCGCAGCGCCGCCATCCCGTCCCAGACCGCTTCGCTGGAGTAGCCGATCCGATCCGGGTTGTGGAGCAGCAGGAGGTCGAAGGAGTCGACTCCGAGTCGCTCCAGACTGCGCTCCGCCGCCATCCGCAGGTAGCTCGCGTACGCGTCCTCGCCGCGCAGCCGCGGGTCGGTGAAACGGGGGAAGCCACGTGGTCCGTCTCGCTCTCCCTCGTAGAAATCGTGACCAACCGCGCCGACCAGCGAGCACTCGTCGCGGGCGACGCCCCCGAGAGCCTGTCCGAGCAGCGAGTCCGCCTCGCCCTGGCCGTAGGTGTCGGCGGTTATGACCGTGTCGATGCCGTTGCCCGGTCGCAGCAGCGTCGCCAGGCGCCCCTCGTCGACCGTTTCGCCGTAATGCAGGTAGCGGCCACCGCTCCAGGTTCCGATCGCGCTGCGGCCAGGCTCACGCACGGCTTTGAATGGACTAGGAAGCGTCGCCGTCGGCGCTGGGCTGCTCGTCGCCGCCCGGAGCCGGCTCGCCGCCCTCGGGGCTCTCGCCGGAATCGGCCTTCTTGGCGCCGACCCCGACCGTCTCGGGCTCCGGCTTCGACTTCGACTTCTTCGGCGACGCCGGCTTCTTCGGTTTGACGATCGTCAGGCTGAGCGGGCGGTCGTCCTCGTCACCGGAGGGATCGCGCTTGACCATCACGGTCGAGCCAGGGACCATCTGGCCCTGGCGCAGGACTTCGTCGGCTAGCGGGTCCTCGATGTAGCGCTGGATCGCGCGGCGCAACGGACGGGCTCCCATCGAGGGGTCCCAGCCTTTCTCGACCAGCAGGTCCTTGGCCTCGTCGGTCAGGTCGAGCTGCAGCTCGTGCTCGGCGACCTGGACGCGGACGCGGTTGATCATCAGGTCGACGATCTCCTTGACCTCCGCCTTGGCCAGCTTGTGGAAGACGATCACCTCGTCGATCCGGTTGAGGAACTCGGGCCGGAAGACTTTCTTCAGGTCGCTCATGATCCGGTTCTTCATGTCGCCGTAGGACATCCCGGTCTCATCGGCGACGGTGAAGCCGATCGAGGTGTTCTTGGCGATCTCCGAAGCACCGATGTTCGAGGTCATAATCACGATCGCGTTGCGGAAGTCGACCGTGCGGCCTTGGGCATCGGTGAGGCGCCCGTCCTCGAGGATCTGCAGCAGGATGTTGAAGACGTCGGGGTGGGCCTTCTCGATCTCGTCGAGCAGCAGCACGCAATAGGGCTTGCGGCGCACGGCCTCGGTCAACTGACCGCCCTCGTCGTAACCGATGTAGCCCGGGGGCGAGCCGACCAGGCGGCTGACCGCGTGCTTCTCCATGTACTCGGACATGTCGATCCGGATCAGCGACTCCTCGTCGCCGAAGAGGAACTCGGCCAGGGTGCGGGCGAGCTCGGTCTTGCCGACCCCGGAGGGGCCGAGGAAGATGAACGAGCCGGAGGGGCGCTTGGGATCCTTGATCCCGGCGCGCGAGCGGCGGATCGCCTTGGAGACAGCGGTGATCGCGACCTCCTGGCCGATCACCCGCTTGTGCAGCTCCTCCTCCATGCGGATCAGCTTCTGGGTCTCGGCCTCGGTCAGTTTGAAGACCGGGATCCCGGTCCACATCGAGACGATGTCGGCGATCTCTTCTTCGCCCACGTCGGGGCGCTCGCCGTTCTCACCCTCGGCCCACTCGTCCTCGAGCTGGCGCTTGCGGGTGGTCAGCTGGCGCTCCGAGTCGCGCAGGTTGGCCGCTTTCTCGAACTCCTGCGCTTCGATCGCCGCCTCCTTGTCGCGCCGCGTCGTCTCGATTTCCTCCTCGAGGTCGCGGTAGACGGGCGGTGCGCTCATCGACTTGATCCGCATCCGCGAGGCGGCCTCGTCGATCAGGTCGATCGCCTTGTCGGGCAGGAAGCGGTCGGAGATGTAGCGGTCGGCGAGCTCGGCCGCAGCGCCCAGCGCAGCGTCGGTGATGTTGACGCGGTGGTGCTGCTCGTAGCGCTCACGCAACCCTTCGAGGATCTTCACCGTGTCCTCGACCGAGGGCTGGTCGACCTTGATCTGGGCGAAGCGGCGCTCCAGCGCCGAGTCGCGCTCGAGGTACTTGCGGTACTCGTCGAGCGTCGTCGCACCGATCGTCTGCAGCTCGCCACGGGCCAGCGCGGGCTTGAGGATCGAGGCGGCGTCGATCGCGCCCTCGGCGGCGCCGGCGCCGACCAGGTTGTGAAGCTCGTCGATGAAAAGGATGATGTCGCCGCGCTGGGTGATCTCTTTCATCACCTTCTTCAGCCTCTCCTCGAACTCGCCGCGGTACTTCGAGCCGGCGACCAGCGCGGCCAGATCGAGCGTGTAGATCTGCTTGTTCTTGAGCAGCTCGGGGACCTCGCCCTTGTTGATGCGGGCGGCGAGTCCCTCGACCACGGCGGTCTTGCCCACGCCGGGCTCGCCGAGCAGCACCGGGTTGTTCTTGGTCCGCCTCGAGAGGATCTGCATGATCCGCTCGATCTCGGTCTCGCGACCGATCACCGGGTCGAGCTTGCCCTCCTCGGCGAGCTTGGTCAGGTTGCGGCCGAACTGATCGAGCAGCTTCGAGGACTTCTTGCCCTCGCCGGATCCGCCCCCGGCGCCGGCGCCGGCGCCCTGACGGCGACCGCCGGGACCGGAGAGCATCCGGATCACCTCGTTGCGGATCTTGTCGGAGTCGGCGTCGAAGTCGAGCAGGATACGGGCGGCGACACCCTCGTTCTCACGCACGAGACCGAGCAGGATGTGCTCGGTGCCGATGTAGTTGTGGCCGAGCGATAGCGCCTCGCGCAGCGCCAGCTCAAGCACCTTCTTGGCGCGCGGCGTGAACGGAATCTGGCCGGAGGTGACCTCCTCGCCGGAGCCGACGATGCGGACCACCTGCGAGCGGACCCGCTCGGTGGTGATGTCGAGCGACTCGAGCACGCGCGCGGCAAGGCCCTCCTCCTCGCGCAGCAATCCCAACAGGATGTGCTCGGTGCCGATGTAGTTGTGCTTGAGAGTGCGCGCCTCTTCCTGCGCCAGGACGACGACTTGACGGGCTCTCTCTGTAAATCGCTCGAACAAAAAGCCTCTCTATCTACTCAACGCGAAACGCCTGAGTAAGTATCGGTAGATGCCCTTCGGTTATCGGGAGGCATCCATGTGCCCTTTAAACGATACCGAGAGCGCCCAACCGGCCTTGCTTCCCAAATGTCCGCTCAGAGCGGCTTTTTGACCGGTTCAGGAGCGCATAGCGGGAAAGAGGACGACCTCGCGCACGCTCTTTGCCCCGGTCAGCAGCATCACCAAGCGGTCGATCCCGATGCCGACGCCACCGGTCGGAGGCATGCCCTGCTCCAGCGCGCCAATGAAATCCTCGTCGTAGGGCTGGGCCTCTTCGTCGCCGCGAGCAAGCTCCTCGGCCTGCTGCTCGAAGCGGCGGCGCTGCTCGTCGGGGTCGTTGAGCTCGGTGAACCCGTTGGCGATCTCCATGCCACCGGCGAAGGCCTCGAAGCGCTCGACCAGCCCCTGCTCGGAGCGGTGCGACTTGGCGAAGGGCGAGAGCTCGACCGGGTAGTCGAGGACGAAACTGGGCTGGATCAGCCCTGGCTCGACATGCTTGGAGAGCAGACCGTCGACCAGCTTGCCCCAGCCCTCGTCCGCCGCCGGCTCGGTCCCGATCGCCGCGGCCAGCGCCTCGCGGGTCGGGTGCTCGGCGATGTCGATGCCGCTGGCCTCGCGAATCGCGTCGCGAAAGGTGACGCGATTCCAGGGCGGGGCGAAATCGATCGTCACGTCTCCCCGCTGGACCTTGGTCGTGCCCAGCACCCGCTCGGCGACCTCGGCGACCATCGTCTCGACCCGCTGCGCGGTGGCGACGTAATCCGAACAGGCCTCGTACCACTCGAGCATCGTGAACTCGGGGTTGTGCTTGTGCGAGATCCCCTCGTTGCGGAAATCCTTGCCGAGCTCGTAGACGCGGTCGATGCCGCCGACGACGAGCCGCTTCAGGTAGAGCTCGGTGGCGATCCGCAGGTAGAGGTCGCGGTCGAGGGCGTTGTGGTGCGTGGTGAAGGGCTTGGCCAGAGCGCCGCCGTAAAGCGGTTGCAGGACCGGTGTCTCGACCTCGACGAAGCCGCGCTGATCGAGCCAGCGGCGCACCTCGCTGACCGTGCGCGCGCGCAAGCCGAAGAGACGGCGGCTCTCCTCGTTGGCGATCAGGTCGAGCTCGCGGTGGCGGTAGCGGGTCTCGACGTCCTCGAGGCCATGGAACTTGTCGGGCGGCGGCCGCAGGCTCTTGGCGAGCAGGCGCCAGTGGTCGATCGCCAGCGAGAGCTCGCCGCCACGACGCGTGGCCATAGCCGTGCCCTCGGCGCCGACGATGTCGCCGAGGTCGAGGTCGACCAGCACCCCGTAAGGCTCCTCACCGAGCAGATCCTCGCGGGCGTGGAGCTGAATTTGACCGCTGCCGTCGCGCAGGTCGAGGAAGCAGGCCTTGCCGTGACCGCGGCGACCGACCAGCCGGCCGGCTACGCGGTGACGGGAGTCGGTCTCGATCCCCGGCGCCAGCCCCTCGTGTGCGGCCCGCACCTCGGCGATGTCCTCGCGTTCGCCGAAGTCGGGGGGGAACGGGTCGATCCCCGCCTCGCGCAGGCGCTCGAGCTTCGCCCGCCGGTCGGCGAGAACGTCGGAAGGCTTCGGTTGCTCGGCCTCGCTCATCGGAGCGCGAGCCTACCCGGGAGTGGCGCTATGCCGTCTCGATCTTCGTGATCTTCAACTTCTTCTTGGGGCCCCTGGGGACCTCGACCGTGACCACGTCGTTGCGCTTGTGGCCTAGCAGGGCTTTGCCGATCGGCGACTCGTTGGAGAGCTTGTGCTCGAGCGGATCGGCCTCGGTCGAGCCGACGATCTGGAACTTCTGCGAGACATCGGTCTTCTGATCCTTGACGTGGACGATCGACCCGAACTGCACTTCGTCGGTGCTGATGTCCTTCTCGTCGATCACGGTGGCCCGGCGCAGCCGCTCCTCGAGCTGTGCGATCCGCTGCTCGAGCAGGGCCTGCTCGTTCTTGGCGTCGTCGTACTCGGCGTTCTCGGAGATGTCGCCGAATTCGCGCGCCTCCTTGATCCGTTCGGCGACCTCGCGGCGCTTCGCGGTCGAGAGGTGATCTATCTCCTCCTTGAGCTTCTCGAGACCCTCGGGGGTGATTACGGACTGGCGACTCACTTTGTCCTGACCTCTCTTTGCGATTGTTACGGCTGGAAACGGCTTCTAGACCCAAAAACGCCCAGGTGCGGCGGCACTTTGCCTGACCACACCAGGGCCGAAGTCGCGGGATTATAGCGAGGGCGCTGGAGCGGCCAAATCGCCGATCAGGCGGCGGGCGCGGGGAAGGTCGGCGCTGCGCTGCAGCTCATCGGCAAGCTCGGACGAAACGCCGAGCGACTCGACGTACCAGGGGTAGAACTTGCGCAGGTAGCGTTCCGCCCGCTCCTCGCCGAGATGCTCCTCGGCGCGGTCGATTACCCAGAGCAGCTCGGTGGCGATCTCGGCCCGGTCCGGTGGCTCGCTGCGGCGGCCGGTCAGCTCTTCGAACACCCAGGGATTGCCGAGCGAACCACGGGCGATCATCACCGCCTCTGCACCCGACTCCGCGTAGGCCCGGCGCGCCGCCTCAGCGCTTTTGAGACCGCCGGAGACGATCACCGGCACGTCGATTCGCTCGGTCAATTCGCGGGTGAGAGCGTAGTCGGGCTTGCCCTTGTGGCCGGTCGTAGCAGCGCGGGGGTGGAAGCCGATCGCGGCGACGCCGGCCTCCTCGGCAAGGCGCACAGCCAGCTCGAAGCCCGAGCGGTCGCCCGCCTCGATCCCCGAACGCAGCTTCACCGTGACCGGCAGGCCGCTGCCCTCGGCCGCACCGCGGGCAAGGGCCAGAGCGAGCTCCTGGTCGCGCAGCAGCTCGGCGCCGGCGCCTGTTCTGCGCACCTTGCGCACCGGGCAGCCCATGTTGATGTCGATCAGGTCGGCGCCGGCCTCGGCGGCGATCGCCGCGCCGGAGCGCATCACCTCGGCATCGTGGCCGAAGAGCTGCACCGAGACCGGGTGCTCGTCGGGATGAATCCGCATCAGCTCGCGCAGGGTGCGCTCGTTGCGATGGTGCAGGCCGAAGCTGGAGACCATCTCGGAGACGGCCAACCCGGCTCCGTAGCGCTTGGCCTGCAGTCGCACGAACCAGTTGCCGATCCCGGCCAGCGGTGCCAGCAGAACCCGGTTGGGGATCTCTATATCGCCGATCCGGAAGGGATCAGTCAGCGGCGGCTGTGGATTTGTTTCGCTCATAGATGAGGCGCAGTCCCTTGAGGGTAAGCATGTCGTCGACCTCGTCGATCGTCTCCGTAAAAGGGACAACCACGTGGGCGAGGCCGCCAGTGGCGAGAAGCCGTGGCTCGCTCAACTCTTCCTCGATCCTGCCGACCACGCCATCGATCAGACCGGCGAAGCCGAAGACGAAGCCGGACTGGATCGCAGCGCGGCTGGAGCGGCCTATCGCCGTCTCCGGCGCCTCCAGGTCGATGCGGGTGATGCGAGCGGCCCGGTCGATCAGCGCCGTAAGCGATATCTCCAAGCCGGGACCGATCGCGCCGCCGAGGTATTCGCCCTCGGCCGAGACGGCATCGATGTTGATCCCGGTACCGAAATCGACGACAACGCAGGCGCTCTGGAAGCGCTCGTAGGCGGCGATCGAGTTGACGAGACGGTCGGCGCCGACCTCGAGCGGGTTGTCGATGCGGATCGGCATCCCCGTTTTCACCCCGGGCCCGATCGTCAGGCACTCGGCCTCGAGGTAGCGCTCGGTCAGCTGTTCGTACTGGGTACCGAGCGGCGGAACGACCGAGGAGACGCAGACGGCGTCGAGGTCGGCGAGCCCCATGCCGCTGAGCGCCAGCAGGCCCCCGATCCGCTCGGCCAGCTCGTCGCCGGTGGCGCCGGAGCGGGTCTGAAAGCGCCAGTGCTCGGCAAGGCGCTCGCCGTCGAAGGCGCCGAGGTGAGTCTGGGTGTTGCCGACGTCGACCGCAAGAAGCACGCGGCGATTATCGCCTAGGATGACCGCCGTGGACGTGCGGCTCTACACAATCCCCGGATCGCATCCCGGCATAGCCGTTCAGGCGATGCTGAAAGCCAAGGGCATCGCCTTCAAGCGCACCGATCTCTTCCCCGTGATGCAGAAGCTCGTAGTCCGCTCCATGGGCTTCCCAAAACAGACGGTGCCCGCCGTGAAGATCGACGGGCGCAAGGTCCAGGGCTCGCGCGAGATCGCCCGCGAGCTCGACCGCATCGAGCCCGAGCCGGCGCTCTTCCCAGCCGACCCCGAGCGGCGCCGCGCCGTCGAAGAGGCCGAGCGCTTCGGCGACGAGGAGCTCCAGCACCCGATCCGCCAGCTGATCTGGTGGGCGCTGCGCAAGGACAAGACGCCGCTTCGCAGCTACTCGGAGGGGTCGAAGCTGGGAATCCCGATCGGCCTCGCTGTGCGTACCGCAGGACCGGTCCTTGCGCTCACCGCCCACTACAACGAGGCCACCGACGAGAACGTTCGCCGCGACCTCGCGGCCCTGCCGGGCTTCCTCGACCGCATCGACGCCTGGATCGACGCCGGCGTCCTCGACGGCGAGCAGCTCTACGCCGCCGATTACCAGATCGCCCCGTCCGTGCGCCTGGCAATGACCCTTCAGGATCTGCGCCCGACGATCGATGCCCGTCCCGTCGGGAAATTCGCGCGGCGCGTAATCCCCGACTACCCGGGCGATGCCCCGCCGATCCTCCCGCCCGCCTGGCTGCAGCAGTTGCGCGATTCAGTGCCGAGCGCCTAGAGCGAGCCGGACAGCAAGGCGCGCTGGCCCGAGCCGAGGGCGTCGAGTGCCCGACTCAGGCGCATGCCATCGGGAAGCGACAGCTCGGGATCGAGCTCGAGCAACGGGGCAAGGACGAAGCGGCGGCTGGTGACCTCGGGGTGGGGCAAGGTGAGCCGCTCCGTCATCAGTTCCAGATCGCCCAGAAGTAGCAAGTCGATGTCGAGCGCACGGGGGCTGTGGCGGGGAGCGTCGAGGGCGCGACCACGCTCCACCTCGATCTCCTTGCAGAGGTCGAGCAGGGCTTCGGGTTCCAGCTCGGTGCGGATGCGGATCGCCGCGTTGAGGAAGTCGGCTTGATCGAGAACCTCGCCCACCGGCTCCGTCTCATAGGCGGAAGACACCGCTTCCACTTCCACCCCGCGCTCGCGCAGCAACTCGACCGCCGCGCGCAGGTGGGACTCGCGGTCGCCGACGTTGGAGCCCAAGCCGAGATAGCCGCTTCGCATCACGCTCGCTAGCCGGCTTCCGCCTCGTCCTCGTCGGCCTCGGCACCGCGCTCGTGGACGACCTCGACCGCGACCTCCTGGATCGCCAGCGGCAGCGGCGGCTCGGGCTTGGCGGCGCGGACGCGGACCGACTCGCAGCCATAGCGTTCCATCAGCCGCTCGCCGATTACCTGGGCGAGCCGCTCCAGGGTGCGGTAGCTGCGCTCGGTGGCGGCGAGGGCGACGATGTCGCAAACCTCGGCGTAGTCGACCGTGTCCTCGATCCGGTCGGTGAGCACGGCGTCGCAGTCAGGCACATCGAAGGAGATGTCGAACTCGAGCCGCTGGCCGATCTCCTGCTCGGCGTCGCTGACCCCGTGGTGGGTGTAGATCGAGAGCCCGCGCAGCTCGACCTCGACCCTCGATTCGATCCCGTTGTCGTGCGACTCCATGAGAGCAACCTACCCAAGGATCGCTTCGGCGACGCGCATCGCCTCTGCGGTCTCGGCGACGTCATGGACGCGGAGGACATCGGCGCCCTCGGCCGCGGCGAGCACCGAGGAGGCGATCGAGCCACCCATGCGATCGTCCACCTCGGACCCGTCGATCTTGCCGATGAAGCTCTTGCGCGAGGCCCCAATCACCAGCGGCCGCCCCAACTCGCGCAGCTCCACCAGCCGCCGCAGCAGCTCGAGGTTGTGCTCGACCGTCTTGCCGAAGCCGATCCCCGGATCGAGCCAGATCCGCTCTTCCTCGACCCCCTCGCCAACGGCGAACTCCATGCGGGCGGCCAGGAACGACTTGATCTCATCGACGACGTCCCCGTAGCTCGGATCGTCCTGCATCGTCCGCGGGTTGCCGGGCATGTGCATCAGCACCACCCCGGCCCCACGCTCGGCACAGAGGGCCGCCATCGCCGGATCCCGCCGCAGCGCCGTAACGTCATTGACGATCGAAGCCCCAGCGTCCAACGCCGCCTCGGCCACCGCCAACTTGGAGGTGTCGATCGAGACGGTCGCTACTCCAGCCAGGGCCGCGACCACGGGCTCGACCCTGCGCAGCTCCTCCGCCCCATCCACTTCGACCGCCCCCGGGCGAGTCGATTCCCCCCCGACATCCAAAATCTCCGCCCCGTCCCTAAGAAGCTTTTCTCCATGCCGAATGGCCGCCTCCGCGTCGAGGTATCTCCCGCCATCCGAGAACGAGTCCGGCGTCACGTTGACGACACCCATCAGCTTCGGGTTCATAGACGAAGTATCGCTCCCTGTCAGACGGGCCATGGGGTGGCCCTCGAACGGACGGATACTCAAAGTGTCGCGCTAATTAGCGCGACACTTGTTCGGGCGAGGGCCACCCCATGGCCCCAACCGTCAGCTGGCGTCGCCGCCGGCGTACCCCGGCCGCGGCCTGGGCATCGGCCGCGCCCCACCGCGCTGCGGACGCTCGGGCTCCGCCTCTGGCTCAGCCGGCTGCGCCGGCTCCTCCTCGTCGACGAAAACCTCGTCCTCGGGGCGACCGTCGAGCAGGGCGATGAACTGCTCGGCGTCGATCGTCTCGCGCTCGAGCAGGATGTTGGAGATCCGGTCCAGCTCCTCGCGCTTTTCGGTGAGAAGGTCCTTGGCGGTCTGGTGGGCGCCCTCGACGATGCGGCGGATCTCGTCGTCGATCTCGCGCGCGATCTCATCGGAGTAGTCGGGTTCGGCGGAGAATTCGCGGCCGAGGAAGGGCTGGCCGCGATCGTGGCCGAAGACGCGCGGGCCGAGTCGCTCCGACATGCCGAAGCGCATCACCATCTGCTTCGCCGTCTCGGTCACCTTTTCGAGGTCGTTGGAGGCACCGGTGGTGATCTCGCCGAAGACGATCTCCTCCGCGGCGCGCCCGCCCAGGGTCATCGCCATCGTGTCGGTCAGCTCGGCGCGCGAGGTGAGGAACTTGTCCTCGGTGGGAAGGCTGATCGTGTAGCCCAGCGCCTGACCGCGGCTGATGATCGAGATCTTGTGGACCGGGTCGGTGTTCTCGAGCAGGTGGCCGACGATCGCATGGCCCATCTCGTGGAAGGCGGTGATCAAGCGCTCTTTCTCGCTCATCACGCGGGTCTTCTTCTCGGGGCCCGCGATCACCCGCATGATCCCCTCCTCGAGCTCCTGCATGGTGATCTCGCGCTTACCCGTGCGCGCGGTGAGCAGGGCCGCCTCGTTGATCAGGTTGGCGAGATCGGCGCCGGTGAAGCCCGGTGTCTGGCCGGCCAGCGCGTCGAGGTCGATCACCTTGGCCAACGGCTTGCCGCGGGTGTGGACCTCGAGGATGTGCTTGCGGCCCTTGCGGTCGGGACGGTCGACGACGACCTGGCGGTCGAAGCGGCCCGGTCGCAGCAGCGCCGGGTCGAGGATGTCGGGCCGGTTGGTGGCGGCGATCAAGATGATGTTGTCCTTCATCTCAAAGCCGTCCATCTCGACCAGGAGCTGGTTCAGCGTCTGCTCGCGCTCGTCGTGACCGCCGCCCATGCCGGCGCCGCGGTGGCGGCCGACGGCGTCGATCTCGTCCATGAAGATGATGCAGGGCGAGTTTTGCTTGGCCTGCTCGAAGAGGTCGCGGACGCGGCTGGCGCCGACGCCGACGAACATCTCGACGAAGTCCGAGCCGGAGATCGAGAAGAAGGGCACGCCGGCCTCGCCCGCGACGGCGCGGGCGAGCAGCGTCTTACCGGTGCCCGGGGGGCCATAGAGCAGGACGCCCTTGGGGATGCGGGCGCCAAGGGCCTGGAATTTCTTTGGGTTCTCGAGGAACTCCTTGATCTCGTGCAGCTCCTGCACGGCCTCGTCGACCCCGGCGACATCGCGGAAGGTGATCTTGGGCGCGTCGACCGACATCCGCTTCGCCTTCGATTTGCCGAAGTTCATCACCCGTGAGCCGCCGCCCTGCATCTGGTTCATCAGGAAGATCCAGAAGCCGAAGAAGAGGATGAAGGGCAGGATGTAGGTGAGCAGCGAGAGCAGGCTCGAACCGCCGGTCCCGTGCACCGTCGTCTTGACGTTGTATTTGTCGATCAGGTTGAGCAGCGACTGCTCGGTGTTGGCCGGGTAGCCGGTCGAGAAGCTCGGTTTTTCGCCCTTCTGCTTGACGTCGAGCGTGAGGTCCTTGTTGTTGATCGAGATTTCTTCGATATCGCCTTTGGCGATCAGGCCCGAAGTCGGATTGACCAGATCGTTGTAGGACGGCGATTCGGTACTCGAGGAATGGCCGATCCAGCGCTGGGCGACGAAAGCAAGGATCACCACCAGCAGGATCGGAAAAGCCGCGCTCTTGAAAAAACGCCTCACAGGGAAAAATCAGCGTACCAGGGCGGTTTCGGCATCTACGCGTTCAACGCGGCCACGTAGGAGAGGTTGCGGTAGCGCTGAACGTGGTCGAGGCCGTAGCCGATCGCGAAGCGATCGGGGATCTCGAAGCCGACGTAGCGGGGAGAGAGATCGACGCGCAGGCGCTCGGGCTTGGTCAGCAGCGAGCAGACCTCCAGCGATGCCGGATTGCGCGCGTTGAGGTTGCGCATCAGGTACTGCAGCGTGAGGCCGGAGTCGATGATGTCCTCGACGATCAGCACGTGGCGCCCTTCGATCGGCGCGTCGAGGTCCTTCATGATTCGCACCACGCCCGAGGAGTCGGTCTGCGAGCCGTAGCTGGAGACGGCCATGAAGTCGACCTCGCAGGGCACGCTGATGTTGCGCATCAGGTCGGCGAGAAAGAGCACGGCCCCCTTGAGGACGCCGACCATGAAGAGGTCGCGGCCCTCGTACTCCGCGCTTATCTGCCGCCCCAGCTCGGCAACGCGCTTCTGCAAAGCCTCGCTGGAGACCAGGGTCTCGCCGATCGCGGAGTCGGTCACGCGCCGCAGTCTAGATACAGAGCGCCCTAACGCTCAGCACGGAGGACGCCGCGTTCGACCACCGCGCGGGTGCCGCCGCCGAGATCGAGCATCGCGGTGCCGGTGCGGCGCAGGCCGGCGACCTCCTCGGCACGGTTGGCGGCACCGGGCACGGGCCGGCCCGCGGCGCGGTCGGCAAGGCGCTGGACGACGAGACGGCGCAGCGCCCCGGGGAGCTCGGCCAGCCGCTGCAACTCGATCGTGCCGCGGGCGGAGCCGTTGCCACCGCCGAGCTCCGCATCGACGAGCGCGTCGAGCACCTCGGCCTCGTCGCGCAGCAGCTCGGCCGTGCGCAGGACATTGCGGGAGGCCGCGGGGTGGATCTCCTCCAGCGCCGGGACGAGCCGGCTGCGAACGCGGTTGCGCGCGTAGGCGGCTTCGGCGTTGGTCGGGTCGTCACGCCAAAGGAGATCGCGCTCCTCGCAATAGGCGGTCGTCTCCTCCCGGGTGAAGCCCAGCAGGGGCCGCACCAGGCTGCCATCCTGCCGGCGCATCCCCAGCAGGGCGCGGCGACTGGGCGAGGAGGCGAGTCGGTAGAGGATCGTCTCGACCTGGTCGTCCGCAGTGTGCCCAGTGGCGATCAGCGCCCCGGCCGGGAGCGCCCGCTGTGCCGCCGCGGCATAGCGGGTATCGCGGGCCCAGGCCTGCAAGTTGCCAGGGCCCTCAGGCCGCCGCGGACACTCGACCTCGAGCCTCAGCCCGAGCCGAATGCAGAGGCGGGCGCAGTGTGCCTCGTCCTCGTCAGAGTCATCGCGCAGGCCGTAGTTGACGTGCAGCGCCGTCACCGCCTCCGAGCCGAGCAGGCGGACCGAGATGTCGAGCAGGCAGACCGAGTCGCGCCCCCCGGAGAGCAGCGCGACGACTGACGCGCCCGAACTCAGCAGGCCGCCCTCACGCACCTGGTCGAGCATGCGCTCGCTCACCTTTTCGTCTGCGCTCACTCTCTCCTGAGTGTAGGCGCGGCTCAGCTCGCCGCGGCCCGAACAATGAAGAGCGGCGTCGGCGCCGGGAAGCCTTTGAGATTGACCTCGCCGATCGGCTCGAATGCGAGTCCCTCGCGCTCGCGGATCGCCTCGGTCACCTGGTCGGTGACCAGCACCTCGCCCGCCTGGGCGCGGCTGACGACGCGATGGGCGAGGTTGACGTGGGTGCCGAAGTAATCGCCGTCGCGGTATACCGCGTTGGCGCAATGGATGCCGACCCGGGGTTGCGGGCGCTCGGGGAGGCGGGCGAGCAGGCCGACCGCCCACTCGGTCAGCGAGGCGGCATCGGGCGAGACGACCATCACCTCGTCGCCGATCGTCTTGACGATCGTCGCCTCCGGCGGCAATGTGCCTTCCACCGTTTCGACGAAGTTCTCGACCACGTCGAGCGCCTCCAGGTCGCCCTCCTCCTCGGTGTAGCGGGTGAAGCCGGTGAGGTCGATGAAGCAGAGGGTGACCGGCACCTGGCCAAGGTCGGTGCTGGCATCGAGCTCGCTCTCCATGTGACCGATCACGTCCTGCTCGAGGAAGAAGCGCAGGTAGCGGGTGTGCAGGTAGTCGATCAGCGGCGAGGCAAGCGGCAGCATGTCGCCCGCCAGCTCGCCCATCTCCTCGGCCATCTCGAGCTCGGGGACGCCGTCGCGGATCAGCGGTTCGTGGACGTAGAGGTGGAAGAGGCGCACCTCGGCGTCGGCGATGCGGCGCAGCGACTGAGCGTAGACGCGGACGAGCTGGAGGAAAGCGACGAGCGGGAAACCGGCGGCGAGCACCCGGGCGCAGTGGCGCAGGGCCTGAACGTCGTCGGGGTTGAGCAGGCGCTCGCGCTCCAGTGGAGTGCCGAGAATGACCAGGATGCGCTCGACCAGCTCCGGCTCGAGGCCGGTCTCGCGAGCGACCTGCGCCACCGTCACCTGCTCTTCGGGCTGGGGGAAAAGGTCCTCGGTGAAGCCGAAGGCGAGGCGCCCCTCGCGGCCCGCTCGCTTCAGGTCCTCGAGCGAGTGGCCGCGCTCGCGCATCCTCGCCACCACCCGGGCCTGAGCTGCCGCTGCGGCGGTCCAGCGCCCGCGGCGCACCGGCAGGACCTTCTCCTCGGCCCAGCGCTTGAGGGTGCTCGGCGAGACGCCGGCGCGGCGCGAGGCCTCGCTGAGGGATATCCGTTCGTCGACCGCCACCGGGGACCGAGGCTAGTCCCAGCGGGGGTCAAGCCGATGGGTCGTGCGCCTGCAGCACCGGCTCGCCGTCCTCGCCGGTGCGGATGCGAATCGCCTCCTCGACCGGCAGGACGAAGATCTTGCCGTCCCCTATCTCGCCGGTGCGGGCATGCCTGAGGATCGTCTCGAGGACCGTGTCCTTGTCTTTGTCCTCGACCACGACCTCGAGCTTCAGCTTCGGACGCACGCTGATCATCAGGACCGAGCCACGGTAGTGCTCGACCTCCCCCTTCTGGCGACCCGACCCCTTGACCTCGAGGATCGACAGCGATGGCAATCCCTTGTCGAGCAGCTCGACCCGGATCGGGTCGAACGCCTCGTGGCGGATGAAGGCTTCGATCTTCTTCATCGGCCCGATCCTCCAGCGAAACCCGACGAGCTTCCTTAGACAGATGGCGAAGATCTGACCCCCGCCTTTCTCGCAAGTGGCAATAGGGTGCGCCGCCGTGCCAGCACACCTGCGCCCGACCGCCCCGATCGCAGCCGATGCCGTCTTGGTCGGCGATCCCGGCAGAGCCCTGATGTTGGCTCAGGAGCTGCTGGAGGAACCGAAGATGAGCAACCACGCGCGGGGGCTGTGGGGCTACTCGGGTCGTACCCCCGCGGGCGATGCGCTGACGATCCAGACGACCGGGATCGGCGGCCCGAGCGCGGCGCTCGTGCTCGCCGACCTCGCCGAGCTGGGCGTGCGACGGGTCATTCGGGTGGGGACCTGCGCCGGCTCGGAGGACTGCAGGCTCGGCGAGTTGCTGATCGCGAGCGGAGCGGTCGCCGCCGGCGGCAGCGCCACCTCGCTCGGGGTGGCGGTCGGCGAGACGGTGGCCCCTGACGCAAGCCTGACGGAGCGGACCCTGAAGGCGCTCGCTGGCGACGCTCGCCCGGCAACCGTCGCCAGCGTCGACGGCCATCCGGGCGAGCGAGTCCCGCCGGCCGGCATCGTCGCGACCGACATGCAGACAGCGCCGTTGCTCGCCGCCGCCCGCTCGCTCTCGATCATGGCTGCCGCAATCCTCATCGTCGCCGAAATAACCGCCGGCAAGGAGACGCTGCAGAAGGAGGCACTCGAGTCGCCGGAGAAGCGAGCCGGACAGGCCGCTTCGACCGTACTCTCAGCCTAAAGTCGAGGGTTAGTCTTCGTCTTTGGCGCGCTTTTCGGCGGCCAGCGAACGCCGAACCTCGCCGAGATCGCGAACCACGCGGTCGACTTGGTCCTCGACCTCTTCCAAGCGTTGCGAAAGCGAGCGCAAACGCCGCTCGAGCCGCTCGACGTCTCCGGCCGAGGGCAGGTTGAGCGCGTTCATCGCCGCGTGCTGGGCCTCGACCGCCTTCTCGCGCGCGCCGAAGGCCGCCGATACGGCGTTCTCGAGCACCTGGCTGTCGAGCAACGCCTGGGCGAACTCGCCGATCGCCTGCTCGCTGCGCGCCCGCAGGCCGTCCGGATCGTCGTACTCGGCATTCATCGATAAAAAGGCCTCATTGACAGCAGCTTAACCGGCACATCCGGCAGGCCTGAAATCCTCCCGCCCTGCCGGCATGAGACAAACGTTGATTAAGGGCTTGTTGGGGGCAGGGGCGAGCCGTTGCGCCCCCCTGGGCAAGCCAGTAGCTTGGGCGAGCCTTGTTGCACAGGGAGAAGGCGAAAATGGGCTGCACATTCCGGGACAGCGGGGATAGAGGCGCCGTCGTATGAGAAAAAAGCTCGCACTGACCATGGCCTTGGCCAGTTTTGGCGTCGTCACGGCGCTCGGTGTCGGCTTCGCCGGCGCCGAAGAAGTCACGACCACCGAATCCCTGGAAGCGGTCGCCCCCCTATCGACCACTCCAGCGGCTCCGGCGGCTGAACCGCCTGCCTGCTCAAACGGCCTCGACGACGACCACGACGGTCTGGTCGACAGCGAAGATCCTGATTGCGCCTCGCCCGCGGATATCGGCGAGGAACCGGAAAAGCCGTCGGCGGGCACCAGCATCGAAGCGCAGCCCGCACCCAGCCCCGCCGCTCAGCCGCCGGCCAACGGAGTCCAGGCCGGCACGACGATCGACGGCAATGGCGGCGCTCACAACGACGTAAGCCACAACCAGAGCATCGGCGATGCCAGCGGTGGCAGTGGCGGAAACAGCGGTGGTGGCGTCGTCGCCCCAAGCGCCACGGCAGGCGTTCAGCCGGCGCCCGAAAGCTCCAGCGGCGGCTCGTCGCCGTCGTTCACCGACGGCGGCTCCCCCACCGCCGCCAACCCGACCGCGACGATCGCACCCTTCGGGCCCGCTCCGATCGGCGTCCCCAACTTCGTCATCGACTCCTTCGAGATCCCGCCCTTCCTGCTGCCGATCTACCAGGCTTGCGGGACCGAGTACGGGATCCCCTGGGAGGTCCTCGCCTCGATCAACAAGATCGAGACCGGTTTCGGCACCAACCTCAACGTTTCCAGCGCCGGAGCGGTCGGCTGGATGCAGTTCCTTCCCTCCAGCTGGGAAGCCTACGGCGTCGATGCCAACGGGGACGGGCGCAGGGACCCGTACAACCCGGTCGATGCGATCTGCGCCGCCGCCCACTACCTCAAGCTCAGCGGCGGCACCCACGATCTCTACAACGCGATCCTCTCCTATAACCACGCCGACTGGTACGTCGAAGAGGTCCTGCTCTACGCGCGGGCCTACGGCAAGCTTCCCTCGGATCTGGTCGGCTCGCTGACCGGACTGACCGAGGGAGCCCACTTCCCAGTTGCCGCCAACGCCAGCTACGCCGACGACATCTCCACCCGAGAGGCGCTGAAGCGAGACAAGCCAGGGGCGCGCGATACCTACGGCAATGCCGCTGACGTGATCTCCTCCTCGCCGACCCGGCGAGGAATCAACATCTTCTCCAGCGAAGGCGCGCCGGTCGTAGCCGTCAACGACGGCGTGATCGAGAAGATGGGCGCCTCACCGGAGCTCGGCCGCTACGTGGTCCTGCAGGACGCCTACGGCAATCGCTTCACCTACGCGCAGCTGGGACAGATCGTCCGCCACCACCGCAGCGTGGTGACGCCGAGCGGCAAGCAGCGGCGCGTTCCGATCGACAGCCAAAACCTGCGCCCGCGCCTTCGTGCTCTGCCAAACCGAGCGGGCGGTCCCCAGGCCGAAGCGCAGAGCGCGAACGAAGGAACGACCGCGGTCGAAGGAGACGGAACCCTCAAGGTCGGGTCAAAGGTTATTGCTGGGACGGTGCTTGCCCGGGTCGGCGGCG
This sequence comes from Solirubrobacterales bacterium, assembly GCA_035997045.1. GTDB lineage: Bacteria > Actinomycetota > Thermoleophilia > Solirubrobacterales > 70-9 > VRUE01. The sequence continues at coordinate 24,638 of DASYIY010000051.1, forward strand.
ACGAAGGAAGCGTCGACCCACACATCAACTTCTCGATCCGCCCGGCGGGACGCGGGGCGCCGCGAATCGATCCAAAGCCGATCCTCGACGGCTGGAAGCTGCTGGAAGCAACCGCGATCTATCGCGCCAAGGGCAAGAACCCCTTCGCCAGCGACCTCAGCGGTGCCGGCGTCCTGCTGCTTTCCAAGGAGGACTTGGAGCGGCGGGTACTTGCCGACGAAAGCCTCTCGGTCTACGAATGCGGTCGCAGTGACATCGCCACCGGCCAGATCGACCGGCGCGTCCTGGCGATGCTCGAGTACTTGGTCTCGAAAGGCTTCAAATTGACGATCACCGCGCTCAAGTGCGGTCATAGCCTGATGACCACGTCCGGCAACGTCTCCGAGCACAGCACCGGCGACGCCGTCGACATCGCGGTGATCGACGGGGTGCCGGTGACCGGCCACCAGGGGCCCGGGACGCTCACTGACGAACTGATCAAAACCGTGCTGGAGCTACAGGGCACGATGCACCCCCACCAGGTGATCTCGCTCGAGGACCTACCGGGCGAAACCAGTTTCGCCCTGCCCGATCACTACGACCACGTCCACGTCGGCTACCACCCGCTCAGCGGCCCGTTCGATCAGCAGTTCGAAGCTCTGCTGAAGCCCGATCAGTGGCAGCGGCTGACCGACCAGCTGGGCCAGATCGAAAATCCGGAAGTGCCAACAGCACCGTCGAAGTACGCCTTGCCCGACAATCTCGGCAAGCAGGGCAAGAGTGGCGGCACCACTCGGCCCGGCGGCGAAGACTGATTTTTCGAGCAGAATTGGGTCGTTGACCCGCCTCTTCGGATTCGTTCAGTTCGAGTTTGCCGGCACGCTCGCCGTCGCCGACGGTCGCTACGTGGTTCGCGACGAGGGAATCGAGCGGGTGCTCGTGCTCGAAACGCTCGGCGCTCCTCCGCCTGCCCGGCGCCGGCGGCGGCGCTCTCGGGAGGCTGAGCCGGGCACAGCGCCGGCAAGCCTGCCGCTGACCCGGGCAACAGCAGTGCGCGCCTCCGAGCCGTTCGGGACAGAGGAGGAAGCAGTCCGCTGGTTGGAGCGGGTGAGCGCCGACGAAGAGGCGATCGACGAGCTCGTCGCCGAGGGCATCGGCCTGCTCAACCGAGCCCTCCACGCCCACGCAGTCGCCAGCGGCGATCCGCATATCCAGGCGCTGACCCCGCGGCGTGCGGTCGCCGTAAGGCTCGGCTACGGCAGCGGCGAGGAGGTCGCCGATGGCGAATTCAGCGCCGCGCGCGAGGTCGACACCGAGGCCGGTCCCGCCAGCCGGCGCGAGCGGCGGACCGAAGAGCTGCGCCCGCAGGAGCGCCTGGCCGCCGTGCTGGGAGGCCGCGAACGCCTCGATGCCTGCGAGACGCTGCTCCTGCGCGCCAGAGCCGACCTCGACGCCGGCCGCAACCGCGAGGCAGCCCTACAGCTACGGGTCGGCCTCGAGGCGCTGCTGGTCGAGTTGCGCAGCACGCTTTCGGACTCAGGCCACGAGGAGGACATGGCGACAATCGAGGGTCGCCGCCAAGACGTCGGCACCCTCGCCAACGCGGCCCTAAAGGGGGACCTGGGTACGGAGCAACTCCAAACGCTCGAAGACACACAAGCTCTCTGCGAGCGGGTGCTCCGTCGCCGCCGAGTCCTGGGCGGTTGAGTGGCTTATAGCTGGAGATGGCGGGTGATGACGGCGTCCAGCAGGGAGCCAGCGATCAGGTGCGCTTCTGCCAGCTCGATGCCCTCCAGGGAGGGCACCCCGATCACCGTCAGGCCCGCGGCCCGGGCGGCAGCGACGCCGGTGGGTGAGTCCTCGAGTGCAACCACCGCGGGGCCGGCCTCGACACCGAGCCGGCGGCAGGCCTCCAGATAGGGGTCGGGCGCCGGCTTGGGCGCCGCAACCTCGTGAGCACTGAGCACGACGTCGAAGCGATCGGCGAAGCCGACGATCTCAAGCGATCGGCGAACGAAGGCCAGGGGCGAGTTGGAGACGAGGCCGATCGGCGTGCCGCGACTTTTGAGCTGGTGCAACAGATCGCTTGCCCCGACCATCGCCTCCACCCCATGCTCGAGCTCGGCGACGACAAGCTCGTTGAGCTCCTCGATCAGCTCTTCCGCCCGGCCGGGTTCGCCGAGGCGCCGCTCGAGAATGCCACCGGCTATCTCAGCCGAGGTGCCGACGAGCTCGCGCTTGTGGGCCGGGGTGAAGTCGATGCCACGGCACTCGAAGAGGTCCTGCTCGGCCCGGGTCCAGACCGACTCGGTGTCGAGCAGAAGTCCGTCGTTGTCGAAGACGACGGCGGCGGGCAGGGGCGTCTCCATCGCGGTGAGCATATGGTTGTCGCGTGTCCTTTCACGTCGAGCTCAGCGACGGCCTCAGCCATGCCCGCTCCTTCAACCTCAGCCGCGAGCAGCTGCTGGCGCAGGTGGTGGCGCCGTGGTTGGAGGACCTGACGGTTGAGCTCGGGGAACAGGAGTGGCTGCCCGCCGAGAGCAAGCTGACGATCCTCGAGGGCCCGCACCTCGACGGACCGGACCTTGCCTTTGGTCAGGGCTGGTCGAATGCGGCGCGCGCTTCAGAGAACGTGACCAAGAGGGAGCTCGCCGGGGCGCCCGCGCCACAGCGGCCCGATGCCTTCGTCGTGCAAGCCGACGATCCCGCGCAGACCGTCACCGAGCTGCTCGACGGCCAGGAAGCCGTCGCCGTCCCTTGGAGCGATGCGCGCAAGCGGATCGACGGCCGCGACCCGGAGGCCGCGGCCGTGATCCTTGTCGTCAAGCGACAGTCCTAGACAGAGACCGCGGACTCGGGCCCGCCGGAGTCACCGGGCGCCGTCGGGGAAACCGAGGCGAAGCTGACCGGTCGGCCACGGGGCACGACGAGCACCGGGAAGCTCGCGGTCTCGACCGCGTAGTCGCTGGCGGCGCTGAGGGTCACCTTCCCGGCCGGGGACTCGGGACGCGAGCCGACGACCAGCAGGTCGATGTGACCGCCACCGGCGCGCTCGGCCACGGTGGCACCGAGCACCGACGCGAGGCTCTCGGCGGTCTGACGAGCAGCGGGATCGCCTTCGTCGATTACGCCGACCGTGTTGATGCTGACCGAGGGGTTGTCGCGAAGCCCCGCCGGGGCGACCGCGATCGCCGCCGGTCCGCCGAGCAGCAGCTTATGAGCGGGGATGCCAGGCTTGACCGTGCCGGGAGCGGTGCGGTACTCCGAGCCGAAGACGATCGCATCGGCGCCCTCGCGCTCGGCAAGCTCGGCAAGGCCGACGCTGGTGCCCGGGTTGACGACCACGTGGCGGGCCATCTCGGGGGCGCCGACCGATTCGGCGCCGCGGGCGAGCAGATCCTCGGCCTCCTTCTCTTCCAGTGCTCCGCCCTGCGAGTGGCGGACGTAGGCAAGCGAGAGCTCGGCACCACCGAAGGCAAGCAGGCGGCCGAGCGCGAGCGCGTCGCGATCGTTGTCGGTGTCGTCGTAGGAAACGATGATGCTGGTGGCCATCGGAATCTCCTTGCTGGAATTTGGGTTCAAAGCTGAAGTTCGACCGGATGCTGCCACGCTGCTTGGATAATCACAACTGTTAATACCTATTTGGTCGATAAGCTTTACTTATGTTGAACGCCAGTCGCCTCAACGTGCTCCGCGAGGTGGTCGGCAGCGGCTCCTTCTCCGCCGCCGCCGACGCGCTCTCCTACTCCCAGTCGGCCGTCTCGCAGGCGATCGCAACCCTGGAGGGAGAGGTGGGCACGACGCTGGTCGAGCGCGACCGCGGCGGGGTTCGGCCGACCGCTGCCGGAGCCGCGCTGGTCACCCACGCCGAGGGCATCCTGGGCCGGATGGAAGCAGCCGAGACCGAGCTCGCCGCGATCGCCGGCGGGCGGGCAGGGCGGCTGCGGATCGCCTCCTTTCCCAGCGCCGGCGCGACGCTGGTGCCGCAGGCGATCGCGGCCTTCAGCGCCGGACACCCCGGCGTTGAAGTAACGCTGGCCGAGGGCGAGCCGGAGGAAATCGCGCCGCGCCTGCGCGGCGGCGAGTTCGACCTCGCCTTGCTCTACGAATTCGAGCGCGTCGGCGAGCGCCTCGCCGCCGGCATCAGGCGCTTCGAGCTGCTCGATGACCCGCTCCACCTTGCCCTGCCCACCGCCCATTCGCTGGCACGCCGCCGCCAGGTTCGCCTCGAGGATCTGCGCGAAGAGTCATGGGTGCAGACTTCGGGGTCGGGTCCCTGTGCCCGCCACGTGGTCCGCTCCTGCCACGCCGCGGGTTTTGAGCCAAGGGTCTCTTTCGAGAGCGACGACTACCAGACGGTGCAGGGCCTGGTCGCCGCCGGCGTCGGCGTCGGCCTGATCCCGCAGTTGGCGCTCTCGGCCGTGCGCAGCGACATCCACATCCGCGCCCTGGATCCCCAGAGCCCAATGCGCAAGATCTTCGCCGCCACTCGTCGCGGCGCGCCGGTGACGCCAGCGGTGGCGACCCTGCTCGACACCCTGCGGGAGGCGGCGCGCTCGCGCGGAGGAACAACGCCTTGAACCCAAAAATGGAACCGCCCCCGGGAGAGAGCGGGGGCGGTTCCTGTTTCCTCGTTTCCCGGGCTGCCAACAGCCCGACCGTCGTTGGCTAGACGCCTCCTGCCGCGGGTGCGGTGGGGGTGGCCGTTCCGATCCCGTCCGGGTATCCGAGCGACGGGACATCCGAGGGGTAAACCTCGTGACCGTGAACGGCGATGTCGCCGATCTCCATTTCCTCGTCGGTCATGCGGAGCGGCACGACGAGGCCGACCAGTTTGAGCAGGATGAACGTCCCGATCGACGAGAACACGATCACCCAGAGCGCGGTCAGCGCCTGCCAGCCGAGCAGGTGCAGGCCCCCACCCGAGATCGTGCCGGCCAGGGTCGTTTCCGCCATCGCGTTGTTGGCGAAGATTCCGACCAAGAGGCCGCCGGCGACCCCGGCAAAGCCGTGCGTGTAGACGACCCCGAGCGTGTCGTCGACGTTGCGGAATGGCCTCACCCTGCTCAGGTAGTTGAGGGCGAAGTAGACCAGCGTGCTGGCGACGACGCCGATGATGATCGCGCCCCAGCCGTTGACGAAACCGGCGCCGGGGGTGATCGCAACGAGGCCGACGATCATCCCGTTGACGCTGCCGATCAGGCTCGGCTTGCGCCCAGTCGCGTAATCCCACGCGACCCAGACCAGGAAGGCGACAGCGGTGCAGAGGTTGGTGTTGAGCACGGCAGCAGAGGCAATGTTGCCGGCCGAGTACCAGTCACCGCCGTTGAAGCCGTTCCAGCCCATCCAGAGCAGACCGGCCCCGACGGCGACCATCGCCAGGTTGTTCGGGGCGTCGACCTCGCGATCGCGCTGCAGGCGCGGGCCGATCACCCATGCCGCTACGAAGCCTGAGACTCCGGCGGCGAGATGGATCACGTAGCCACCGGAGAAGTCAATCGCACCGTGCTGGGCGAAGTAACCGCCGCCCCAGATCAGGAAGGCGTTGATCGTGTAGACGAGGACGGTCCAGAGGCCGACGAACGGGATCCAGGCCTTGAAATTGATCCGCCCCAGCACCGACCCCAGCATCAGCAGCGGCGTAATAGCCGCGAAGACGATCTGGAAGTAGGCGAGCGTCGATTGCGGGAATTCGATTTCTTCCGAGACCACTGGCAGCAGGGGAATGTGACCGTGTCCGAGCTCGCTGGCGCTGCTCAGGATCGAGCCTGGTTGCCCCCACATATTGGCCAAGAAACTGCTGCCGCTGGCCCCAAATATGTGCATCGGGGTTCCAAAGGCCATCCGGAACGCGAACAGGCACCAGAGAATGAGCACGATCGCGAAGGCAACAAAGGCCATCATCATCGAGTTCACCGACCAGCGCTTCTGCATCACACCGCCATAGAGGACGACCAGCCCCGGGACACTCATCAGACCGACCAGGGTTGCGGCGGTCAGCTGCCATGAATTGGCACCTTCGCTCAACCAAGGTATGGCACCTACGCTCAACCAATCCATTGATCCGGTGTTCCTTTCTTTCTTGAGGGCTGCCGATTACGAAATGCCGCCGCCGGCACAAAGAGCCCAAACGAATTGCCGTAAGCCTGCCGCCACCGCGCCGCCACCACCTCGTACAGCTGTCTAAAGATCGGCATGGGAGGTTCGCCCGATTGGAGGTTCGGGGCTCAGGACGAGCCGTTAATCTGCGCTGCAATGCCGCTCGAAGGACACTTCAAACGCGTCAACACGCCCCTGCGACGCTTGACGAAGCGGGAGCGCAACGTCGTCATAGCCGGCGTTGTAGTGACCTTCGCCGCTCTGGTAGCGCTGGTTCTCGCCACCTCCGGCGCAAGCGAGCCGCCACCGGCACCCGGCTGCATCCGCGTCTCCGTCGCCGGGCGCACCGGCGCCGAGCTGATCCAGGCCTGCGGCAAGGAGGCAAAGGAACTCTGCGCGCGCAGCGCGGGCCGCGACGAGCCCCAGTACCGGGCGATCGCCGCGGGCTGCAGCGATCAGAGCATCCGCCCGCTCACCGCCCCGGCCGGCGCGGGCTAACCGAGCGCGTCCAGCAGGGCGCGCAGCTCCGCGTCGACCTCGCCCTCGAGCTTGAGGACGGCCTCGCCGTCATAGGGCGTCAGGCCCTTGGTGACGATCGCGAGCTTGCCGCCGCACTCGAGCGTCACGGCAGGTAGGCCGGCGACCGGGTACACGGCCAGCGACGAGCCCACGCAGATCAGCAGCTCGGCCCCTTCCGCCAGCTCCTGCGCGTTCCTCATAGCGCGCTCGGGCAGCATCTCGCCGAAGAGCACGACGTCGGGCTTGACCGGGCCGCCACAACCGGCGCAGAGTGCGACGCCGTCGGCGTCGAAGAGCGGGTCGATCTGATCGAGGCCATATGAAGCGTCGCAGCGGCGGCAAGAGGAGGTCTCGATCGAGCCGTGCACCTCAACCACATTGCTCGAGCCGGCGGCACCGTGCAGGCGATCGATGTTCTGGGTGATCACACCCTCGATCAGCCCCTGTCGCTCAAGCTCCGCAAGCGCCTCGTGGGCGGCATTCGGCCGCTTGTCGCCCAGCGACTGGAAGCGCGGCCGGTAGTAGGACCAGAAGCGCGCCGGGTCGCGCTCGAAGACCTCGATGTGGGCGACTTCCATCGGGTCGACGTTGGCCCAGAGGCCCGTCTCCGGCGTGCGGAAGTCCGGGATCCCGGATGGAACCGAGACGCCTGCCCCGGTCAGGACGACGGTCGAGCGCGACTGGCGGATCAGCTCCGCCAGTCGCTCGACGTCGGTTGCTGCGCCTACTTGCCGCTCCACTTCGGCGTCCGCTTGCCGAGGAAGGCGCCGATGCCCTCCTTGGCGTCCTCGCTGCGAAAGGCAGTGGCAAAGCCCTGCTTCTCGGCCTCGATGCCCCGGTCGAGGTCACCAGCGTGGGAGACGAGCTTGATCTGCTTGAGCGCGAGCGGCGCCTGGGCGGCCAGCTTGCGGCCCCACATCAGGGAGGTCTCGAACAGCTCGTGGTCGGCGACGACGCGGTTGACCAGACCCGATTCCAGCGCCTCGCCGGCGAGGATCGCGTCGCCGATCAGGTTCATCTCGAGGGCCTTGTTGGGGCCGACCAGGCGCGGCAGGCGCTGGGTGCCGCCGAAGCCGGGGATGATCCCGAGCTTGATCTCCGGCTGGCCGAAGACGGCGGCCTCGGCGGCGATCCGTACGTCGCAGGCCATCGCCAGCTCGCAACCGCCGCCAAAGGCGATCGCGTTGACGGCGGCGAGCGTCGCCACCCGGGACTGGCCGAAGTCGCGTAGCAGCGCGTGGGCGGTGTGGATCAGCTCCTCGCCGCCGCCCTCGTCCATCTGCGTGAAAGCCTTGATGTCGGCACCGGCCGAGAAGACGACCGGAACCGAGGAGGCGATCACCATCGCGCCGACGCCCTCACTCGCCTTGACCCTCTCCCAGACCGTCTTCAGGTCGCGGATCACGTCGGGTGAGACGGCGTTCATCGGCAGGTTGGCGAGCCAGGCGATCGCCACGTCGCCGCGGGTCTCCAGCTTCACCGTCTCGGCCTGCTCGCCCTCGTCGGGCTGGGGGTAGGGGTAGAAGCCCTGGCCCGAGCTCAGGCCGAGCCGGCCCTGGGCGACCAGGCGTCGCAGCAGGACGGGCGGGGCGAAGCGATCGCCGTGGCGCTCCTGCAGCCCCTCCATCCGCTCCAGCACCGTATCGAGGCCCTCGACGTCGGCTTTCCAGAAGGGCGGCAGCAGGCCCCGGCGCGGGTCGAGGCCGGCCCCGGCCATCATCCCGAGGTCGATGTCGCGAACCGAGCAGACGCCCTCCTCGACCAGCAGGCAGGACTCGATCAGCGCCCGGCAGGTGAACAGCGCGACCAGCTCCTCGGCGTCGGGCTCGGCCTCGCCGGGGACGGTCTGCTCGCCCTCCTTGAAGAAGCCCTCGCCGCCGGACTTGGCGCCGAGCTTGCCGTCGGCGACAAGCTGCTTGAGGCCCTGGTGGACGTAGAAACTCTCGCCGTAGGACTCGCCGAGGTGCTCGGCGACGTGCAGCACGGTGTCGAGGCCGAGCAGGTCAGTGAGGAAGAAGGGTCCCATCGGCGCCACCTGGGCGGCGGCGATCGCCTCGTCGATCGCCTTCAGCGAGAGGCCCTGCTCCTCCTGAATGCGCCAAATCTCACCGATCGTCGCCATCAGGATGCGGTTGACGACGAAGCCGGGCACCTCGCCGCAGACGATCGGCTGCTTCTTGATCGCCTGGGCGAAGTTGTAGGCGACGGTGGCGGTCTCCTCGGAGGTGTCCTCGCCGGCAATGATCTCGACCAGCGGCATCACCGAGGCCGGGTAAAAGAAGTGGAAGCCGACGACCTTGTCGGAGCGAAGCGTGTTTTCGCCCATCTCGGTAATCGAGAGCGAAGAGGTATTCGAGGAGAGGATCGCGTGACCGGGGGTCGCCGCGTCGATCTCGCGGAAGACGGCCTGCTTGATCTCCATCCGCTCCGGCACCGCCTCGATCACGAAATCGACGTCGCCGAACTCCTCATAGGAAGTGGTACCGGTGACCAGCCCCATCACCTCGGCCAGGCGCGCATCGGCCTGATCCTGGGTCAGCTTCTCCTTCTTGACCAGGCGGGCGAGCTGGCCCTCGGTGACTGCGCGCGCCTTCTCGACCGCGGCGTCGACGAACTTCTGGTCGATGTCCTTGACGACGACTGGGATATCGGCGGCGGCGATCGCCTGGGCGATCTCACCGCCCATGGTGCCGCCGCCGACGACGGCGGCCTTGGAAACGAACATTGGCTTGGCTTCCTCCGGAGGGTTTAAGGGGGCCGGGGAAGGCTATAGGGACGCGGCCTTCCTGCCGATAACGGTCTTTCATGTTGAGGCGGGGGACGATCTTGCTCGTGGTCTGCGCGTACTCAGCCGCGCTGGCATCCGGTGCCAGCGCGGAGGTACCGCAAGCGACGCTGCTGCCGAGCGGGCGCGCCGTGGCACCGGCCTCGGCGCCGCCCGCGGTCAAGACGATGATCGAAGCCGCCAACCGGATCAGCCACCGTCCCTACCGCTGGGGCGGCGGCCACCGTGCCTGGGACTCGGCCGGCTATGACTGCTCCGGCTCAGTCAGCTACGTAATGCACGCTGCCGGTCTGCTCGAAGCGCCGCTCGACTCGACCGGCTTTATGCGCTGGGGTGGTGGCGGCGCCGGCAGCTGGGTGCGGATCTACGCCAACCACGAACACGTCTTTGCCGTCATCGCCGGCCTGCGCTGGGACACCTCGATGACCGAAGATGGCGATCCCAGCGGTCCCGGTTGGAGTGAGTACATGCGCTCCGGCGGTGGCTTTCGGTTGCGCCACCCGCTTGGCCTTCTGCAGGCCGTCCCCTTCGCCTAGCGAGGTTGCCTGCATCGCGCTTGGGGCAATCTCCCCCATCCGCGATGCGCGTTCCGGTCGACAGGCGGTACAAGCCGCTTTGGCGATCCTTGTACCCGAGTACAAAGGCATCTTCGAGCCATCGGTACTAGGCTCTTTTGGCTCTTCCAAAGGGAGTGAACCGGTAACCAACCGTGCCCGCCGGCCGGGTACGACGCCAAGCGAGGGACGACAAGAGCGATGACCCGTATCCGCCAGCAGAACGTGACCGCAGCCCAGTGGAGCGCCAACGGGGGAGCCCTCGGCGCGATCGACCTGACCCTGCCCGAGAACGAAGCTTTTGGGGCCAATGTCTTCTCCGTTGTCGTGCAGCGCGAACGCCTGCCCGGTGACGTCTTCGAAAAGCTGCAGGGGGCACTGGAAGCGGGAGAGGCGATCGATGCCGGCACCGCCGACGCGGTCGCCGCGGCGATGAAGGACTGGGCCCTGGAGAAGGGTGCCACCCACTACACCCACGTCTTCCAGCCGCTGACCGGCTCCACAGCCGAGAAGCACGACTCCTTCTTCGAGCCCGCCGGCGGCGAGGGCAAGGCGATGGCCGGCTTCTCGGGCAAAGAGCTGATCCAGGGCGAGCCCGACGCCTCCTCCTTCCCCACCGGCGGCGTGCGAGAAACCTTCGAGGCCCGCGGCTACACCGCCTGGGACCCGACCAGCCCAGCCTTCATCCTCGAGAATCCGAACGGCTCGCTGCTTTGCATCCCGACCGCCTTCGCCTCCTGGACCGGCGAGGCGCTCGACGCGAAGATCCCGCTGCTGCGCTCGATGGACGCGCTCTCGGGCGCTGCCGTCAAAGCCCTCGGCCTGCTCGGCGACGTGGAGAGCAAGCGCGTCTTCACCACGGTCGGGCCCGAGCAGGAGTACTTCCTGATCGACGAGCAGTACTTCTTCGAGCGCCCCGACCTGATTTCGACCGGACGCACGCTGTTCGGCGCCAAGCCGCCGAAGGGCCAGGAACTCGACGACCACTACTTCGGCACGATCCCCGAGCGGGTGCTCGCCTTCATGCTCGAGTCCGAGCTGGAGATGCGCAAGCTCGGCATCCCGGTCAAGACCCGCCACAACGAGGTCGCGCCAGCGCAGTACGAGATCGCGCCGATGTTCGAGAACTCCAACGTCGGCTCCGATCATCAGCAGCTGCTGATGCGGGTACTGGAAAACGTCGCCCGCCGCTATGGCCTGGTCTGTCTGCTGCACGAGAAGCCGTTCGCCGGCGTCAACGGCTCGGGCAAGCACAACAACTGGTCGATGAGCACGGACACGGGCAGCAATCTGCTCAACCCCGGCGACACGCCCGCTGACAACATCCATTTCCTCTTCTTCTGCGCGGCGGTGATCCAGGCCGTCAACAAGCACCAGGGGCTGCTGCGCGCCTCGGCCGCCGACATCGGCCAGGACCACCGCCTCGGCGCCAACGAGGCGCCGCCGGCGATCATCTCGATCTTCCTCGGGGCCGAACTGGACAAGGTCTTCGAGGCGATCGCAAGTGGTGAAGGCGATCCGCATACGCCGGCCTCCTTCCTCGACCTCGGGGCCACGGTGCTGCCGCCGCTGCCCAAGGACGGCGGCGACCGCAACCGCACCTCGCCCTTCGCCTTCACCGGCAACAAGTTCGAGTTCCGGGCGCTGGGATCGAGCATGTCGCTCGCCTTCCCCAACACCGTGCTCAACACGATCGTCGCCGAGGCGATCGACGAGATGTCCGACAAGCTGGAGGCGAAGATCGGCGGCGGTATGGACGCAGCCGAGGCGGCGATCGAGGTGGTCAAGGAGACCTACGTCGCCAGCAAGCAGATTTGCTTCAGCGGCGACAACTACTCCGATGAGTGGCACACCGAGGCGGAGCGGCGCGGTCTGAAGAACCTGAAAACGACGCCGGACGCGCTGCTCGAGGTGCTGTCCGACGACTCGGTGGAGGCCTTCGAGAAATACAGCGTGCTCTCGAAAAGGGAGCTGGAGTCCCGCTTCGAGGTCTGGATCGAGCAGTACGCGCTGCGCGCCAACATCGAGGCCGAGACGACGTTCTCGATCGCCAAGACGATGCTGCTGCCGGCCGCCCTGCGCCACCTGGCGCTGATCGGCGCGGCGGGCGTCTCCTCCTTGGAGGCCGACGTGCGCGGCCTGGTCGACGACCTGATCATGGCGCTGGACGCGCTCGAGAAGGCCAACGCCGAGCCGACCGAGCTCGAGGGCCTCGACCTGGCGCTCTTCGCCCGCGACGAGCAGCTTGCCAAGAGCGGCACCGTGCGCGAGGCAGCCGACAAGCTGGAGAAGGTCGTCGCCGATGACCTCTGGCCGCTGCCCAAGTACGAGGAGATGCTGTTCATCAAGTAGCGCTCGGTTGGGGAGATCCGGGTCAGGGGTTCCGCTTAACTTTTCGGTGGGGCGGAACCTGCTGGCGCCTCGAGGTTTGCGCCGAAAAAGTACAAGACGCTCCACCCCTGACCCGGATCTCCCTTCTCGCTTTAGCTTGAGCTACTTGTCGCTTTCGTCGTTGTCGCGGACGGCACGGATGATCAGGTAGGCGAGTGCGCCGAGGCCGAGGATCGGGATCAGGCCACCGAGGAGAACTGGCTCCCAGGCCTCTTCCGCTCGTACCAAGAGAGCGGCGGCGATCAGAACGTAGGTCATTGCGAGGCCGGCATTCCGGGGCCGCCGGTGAGCGGGTTTAGGTCGGCTAGCAGCTCGACCAGGCGCGGCTCGGGCTCTTCGTCATCGATCGCGATCGCCGTCCCGGGCCAGGCGTAGCGCAGGTAGCGAGCGTAGGCCTGGCGCGAGTTGAGGTCGGGCTCGTAAATCCAGGAGCCGGTGTTCCAGTAGCGGGTGCGCGAGTCTTTGCTCGACTGCACGCAGGCAAGCGGCTGGTGGGTGTGGGCGAAGACGATCCGCTCGGCATCGTGGTTCCAGCCGAGGTTGGCGACCACCTGGGCGAACGCCTCGAGCGCGTGCTCGGAGGGATCGCTGGGCGAGATCACCGAGGCTGCCGGATAGGCGGGACGGGGCCAGGCGGCCCCGGGCGCCGGCTGTTCGCGGCGCTGGCGCTCCGCCTCGTCGCGAACGACCGAGTCGAAGTGCTCGGCGCTGGGCAGGGACTCATCGGTCGGCCCGGCACGATGCTCGCGAAGCTCTGCGGCCAGTCGCTTGGCGCCGCGCACCGGTAGGCCAAGGGCCGAGACGGCCCGCCCGGCGCGTTGCACTGCGCGAAAGACGTTCTGCTGGGCGTGGGTGCCGTGCGGCATCTGCGCCGCGATATAGAGCCACTCGGTGAGCAGGGTGATCGTCGACTCGTAATCGTCGATCGACTTCGGCTCCTCCGGGCCGCCGGTCGCGATTCCCCAGAGCACCCGGGTCAGCAGGCGGTCGCCGCGCGAGCCGGCGAGGCGGGCGTGCGGGTCGAGGTAGTGCCCGTGGGTGCAGAGCACGCCGGCAAAGCTGTAGGTGGGATAGGCGATCTCAACCTCGACACCCGGCAGGCGCCGGGCAAGAAAGGAGCGAAAGTAGCCCGGGCCCGGGGCGGCAAAGTCGGTCGGCTCCCCCGCGATCAGCGGCGAGCGCCCCGCCGCAAGCTGTGCCTCGAGCCGGTTCTCGGCGTCGCGGTGGACCAGGTGGTGATCGTGATTGCCAGCGAGGAAGACGAGCCGCTTGCCGGTCATTTTCTCGCCGATCAACCGCAAAAGCCCAGCCGCCGCGTCGACGGCCTCGCCGACCGAGCCGAAGAGGAAGTCGAAAAGATCGCCGAGAAAGATCAGCTCATCGACGCCGTCGAGCTGCGGCGCCAACCGATCGAGGAAGAACTCCTCACGAAGCAGGTCCCGCCCGGTCCAGGCGCCGAAGTGAGTATCGGAGATGACAAGCGCCCGCATCCTTGGGCGCGAGGTTACTGGCGCGGCAACACCCGCATCTCCAGGCCGCCCCGCGGCGAGAGCGTCGGCATCTGGCGCACGGTCATCGCCCGTCCCGGCATCGCGTCGAGGCGCAATCGCTGCAGCAGCATCGTCGCCACCAGCTTCACCTCGATCTGGCCGAAGCGCTTGCCGATGCAGATCCGCCGGCCGCCGCCAAAGGGGACGTAGGCACCGCGCGGCAGGGCCGCCTTGCGCTCGCGGCTGAAGCGCTCGGGGATGAACGCCTCGGGCTCGGGGAAGACCTCGGGCAGGCGATGGCTGGCCCAGGAGCAGTAGTTGACGTAAGCGCCACGGGAGACGCAATGACCGTTGAACTCGAAATCGCGGACGGCGCGACGCGGACCGATCCAGGCCGGCGGGTAGAGGCGCAGCACCTCGTCGAGAACCATGTCGAGGTATGGCATCTCGCGCTCCAGCCGGTCGATGTCCGGTGTCGCACCGCCGAGCACCCGATCCTGCTCCTCGCAGAGCCTGGCGACCACGTCGGGGTGCCGGGCCAGCTCGTGCATCATGAAGGTCAGGGTCGAGGTCGAGGTGTCGTGGCCGGCGAACATCAAGGTCATCGCCTGGTCGCGGATCTCCTTGTCGGTGAAGCCCTCCCCCGCCTCGTCGCGGACTCCGATCAGGAGGCTGAGGATGTCCATCTTCTCCGGGTCGGGGCTGGCCCGCCGCTGCGCGATCTCGCCATAGACGATCTCGTCGAGGACGGCACGCGAGCGCACCATCTTCGACCAGGGCGAGCCAGGGCCGCGCAGCAGGCGCAGGTGGAAATCGGTTCCGTAGAAGCCGAGCGCCCGCTCGAAGTGCTCGGCGGCGGCGGCGGCTCCCTTGCCCGCCTCGCCAGGGTCAAGACCAAGCAAGGCGCGCATCGCGATCCGCATCGCCACGCCGCGCATCCACTCGTAGACGTCGACCACCTGGCCCGGGCGCAGGCGCTCGATCGCCGGTGTCGCCTCGGCGACCATCGCCGCCACCGACGCGGCCACCTGCTCACGGTGGAAGGCGGGCATCATGATCTCGCGGGCACGGTCGTGGTAGGCGTCGTCGATCGTCAGCAGCCCGTCGCCAAGCAGCGGGATCAGGTCGCCGAAGCTCGACTCCCGCCAGTGGAAGTTCTCCGGGTGGGCAACGGTGATGAAGTGGTTCGCCTCGGGGCCGAGCATGAAGATCACCGGGTGGTGGAGCAGGCGAGCGCTGAAGATCGGCCCGTGCTCCTCATAAAGGGAAAGCAGCATCGGCAGCGGGTCGCGCGCCGCCTGCAGGGTGCGACCGAAGCTGAAGCTCAGCGGTCCCGGTGGATAGGTGCTGCGGCCGCGAACTTCGACCTCGGCCCGAACGTCGTCGAGGACCCGCACCACGGGGTTGGCGCTGAGCTGCTTCGGCGGCGGCACCCGCCGCGAGGAGGTCCCTGTCGGCATCGAGCCAATAGTAGTTGGCTGACTAGCCAAACAGGCGGATTATGCGTTCGCGGCGAGCTGACCGCAGGCGGCGTCGATGTCGCGGCCGCGGGTGAGGCGCACGGTCGCGGTGAGGCGATGCTCGGCGAGGATCGCGCGGAAGCGCTCGATCCGCTCCGGCGGCGAGCCGTCGTAGGCGCCAGTCGGGTTGTAGGGGATCAGGTTGACCTTGTAGACGCGGGAGTCGAGCAGGGCGGCAAGCTCTCGGGCATGCTCGGAGCGGTCGTTGACGCCGTCCAGCATCACGTACTCGACGAAGACCTTGCGCCGGCGGCGGGCCCGGTAGCGCTCGCAAGCGGCGAGCACCTCGGCCAGCGGGTAGCGGTCGTTGACCGGCATCAGCTGCGAACGCAGGCCGTCATTCGGAGCGTGCAGGGAGAGCGCCAGGCTGACCGGCATCTCGCACTCCGTGAGGGCGTCGATCCCCGGCACCCAGCCAACCGTGGAGATCGCCGTGCGGCGGTGGGTGACGCCGAGCTCGGGCAGCCGCGCGCAGGCAGCGAGAACCGCGTCGAGGTTCATCGTCGGCTCCCCCATGCCCATGAAGACAACGTGGTCGATCTCTTCCACCCGGCGGAAGTGCAGTGCTTGGTCGAGGATCTCGTCGGCGCTGAGGTTGCGGCCGAACTTCATCTTGCCGGTAGCGCAGAACGAGCAGGTCAGCGGACAGCCCGACTGCGAGGAGAGGCAGACCGAGCGACGGCCGTCGCGGAAGCGCATCAGCACCGCCTCGATCGGGCGCCCGTCGCCGGTGTGGAAGAGCGCCTTGACGGTGCCGTCGTCGGAATGCGCCTCGGTTTGGAGGGCAAGCGTGGAGAGCGGCACCGCCGCGGTAAGCCCCTCGCGCAAAGCCGCCGGCAGGTTGGTCATCTCCTCGTAGGACCGGGCTCCGCGCGCCACCCACTCCCAGACCTGGGAGGCGCGGTAGGCGGGCTGGCCGGCGTCGACGAGCGTGCTCTCGAGCAGGGCGCGATCCATGGGCCGAGTGTACGGGCGCGGGGCGCACGGTTGGAGCGAGTAGATTCGATAGCCGGATGAGCGGCCAAGCCGATCGAGCCGAGAGGTTCAAGGCCCTGCACGAGGGCCCAGAGCTCCTGCTCATCCCCAACCCGTGGGACGTGGGCTCGGCGAAGCTGCTCGCCTCGCTTGGCTTCAAGGCGCTGGCGACGACGAGCGGTGGCTCTGCGGCGACGCTGGGCCGGCTCGACGGGTCGATGACGCGCGAGGAGGCGATCGCCAGTGCGGCGGCGATCGTCGCGGCGACCCACCTACCGGTCTCCGCCGATCTCGAGAACGGCTTCTCCGAGAGCGCTTCCGGCGTCGCCGAGACGATGCGGCTGGCGCTGGATGCGGGCCTTGCCGGCGCCTCGGTCGAGGACTACACGAGGAGCAAGGGAGAGATCTACGACATTGACGTTGCCAGCGAGCGTGTCGCCGCGGCCGCCGAGGCAGCCCACAGCGGCCCTTCGCAGCTGGTCCTCACGGCGCGGGCCGAGAACCACCTGTACGGAGTCACCGATATCTCCAACACGATCGCCCGCCTGCAGGCCTACCAGGAGGCCGGCGCCGACGTGCTCTACGCGCCCGGGCTGAGCAAGCTCGAGGAGATCCGCCAGGTGGTCGACTCCGTCGAACGGCCGGTCAACGTCCTCGGCCGCCCCGGCGCTCCCTCCGTGACCGAACTGTCGAGCGTCGGCGTCCGCCGCGTCTCGGTCGGCGGCGCCTTCGCCTACGCGGCCCTCGGCGCGGCGGTCGAAGCGGCGCGCGAGCTGCTCGACGAGGGGACCTACGGCTACTTCGAGCGGGCCGGCATCGGCCTGCAGGCCGCGCGCTCCGCCTTCTCCGAGAGGCCGGACGAACCCGCTGCCTGAGCCTTGGAGCGCCGCGAACTCGGCCGCGCGATCAACCGTGGATCGTCTCTCCGCGCTCCAGCATCGCGACGAACTTTCGCAGCCTCCGCTCCCTCGTCTCCGGCTTCTTCGCCTCCTGCAGGCGATAGAGAATCGCGTAGCGGTTGGCGCTGTCGAGGGTGGCGAAGAACTCGCCCGCGGCCTTGCTGCGGTCGAGCTCGTTTCGCAGGTCCTCGGGAACCTCTGCAGTGCGCTGGCCGGCGTAAGCGGCCTGCCAGCGACCGTCGGCCTTCGCCGCCTCGACCTCAGCCAGTCCGGCGGGGCGCATCGCGCCCGAGGCGATCAGCGCCTCCGCCTTCTCGCGGTTGATCAGCGACCACTTGCCGCGCGGGCGCCGCGGCGTGAAGCGCTGGAGGAAATGCCGTTCGTCGAAACCGCGCTTCTGGCTGTCGATCCAGCCGAAGCAGAGCGCCAGCTCGAGCGCCTGTGCATAGTCGACGCTCTCGACGCCGGAGCCTTTCTTGGCGATCTTCAGCCAGAGGCCCGGTGAGCTGGGGTGATGCTCCTCGAGCCAAGTCTCCAGCTCGGCGGGCGTGGCGAAGAGGAGGATCGCCAGCTCATCCGCCATCGCCCCTCAGCCGTCCCCAGGCTCAGAGCGCGGCCGCGCCGGCGAGCAGGTCGACCTGAGTCGGATCGCTCGAAGAGGGGAAGAAGATCAGCTCGTCGCAGCCGGCATTCTCGAAGGCAGTCACGTACTGCCGCACCGTATCGGGGTCCTTGGCGGCGCTGGAAACGATGTAGCCGGCGACTTCCTCGCCGAGGAAGGCGTAGTAATCGGAGAGATAGGCGCGAGCATCGTCCTCGGCGCTCTCACCCAGGGAGAAGTAGGCGAGGCCCATCAGGCGTGGCTGATCGTCTCGGCCGGCCTCCGACCAAGCGGCCCGCGTCTTCTCCGCCATTTCGGCGTACTGGTCGGGCGGCGCACCGCCGGCGATCCAGCCGTCGCCGAAGCGAGCCGCGCGCTTGAACGAGGCATCGACGCTGCCACCGACGACCAGACCGGGCGCGCCCTCGAGCGAGGGGCCGATCTCGTCCTCGGACCAGATCTCCTTGATTCGCTCCAGCGCCGCGTCGAGGTTGCGGCCACGGCCACTCAGCTCGACGCCACTGGCTTCGTAGTCGTCCTCGCGGGCGCCAAGGCCGATGCCGAGCGTAAAGCGCCCGCCCGAAAGCGCGTTCAGACTCAGCGCCTGCTTGGCCAGCTCCGTGGGGTTGGTGCGCAGCGGCCCGAGCAGCACCGACGTGCAGAGGCCGATTCGCTCGGTTACCGCGGCGGCGGCGGCCAGCGCCGTCAGCGGCTCGTAGTTGTCGTAGACGACGCGGTCGATCGTCCCCAGGCTCGAGAACCCACGCGCCTCGGCCCGCCGTGCCCACTCGACCAGCTGCGTCCCTGTTGTGCCGGGAACCGCATTTGGCAGTCCGATCGCAACGTCCATTTCCTACCTCCTCGGCCGACGTTTCCGCAGGCCTCAACCCTAGCGACGGCCCAATGCCGACCAGAAGAGCTCTACGCCCGAGCGGGGATGCGGTTAAACCTCGGCCGCAAAAGGGTCTTCGACCCTGATTCCCTCGAAACGGCGGAAGTCGCGATCGCGGGTGTAGATGGTGCCCACGCCGTGCTGGCGCATCAAGGCCGCGATATGGGCGTCGGTGACGTCACCGCCCCGCATCCTGGCGGAGGCCGTTTCGCGGAAGAACACGAAGAAGTTCGGTGTCTCACCGGGAGTGCGAACGTGGTCGCGTTCGATCAGATCGCCCAGCGAGGACAAAGCTTGCGCCGGGGAGAACGGTCGCTCGGTAAGCGCGGGATTTGTCGAAAGCCGCAGGAAGCCCATCGCCACGGGCCAGAAGACATAGAGGAGCTCGGGGCCGAGGCCGAGGCGCTCGACCAGGGCGTGCGCCGTCTCGAAGGACTCGCTTGCCGAGTTCGCGGCGTAGAGCAAGACGTTGGTGTCGATCGCCGCACTCACCCCGCGCCCCTTTCGAGTTCCTCGCTATCGAGAAGGCGCCAGACCGCGTCCTTGTCCTCGAGATCGATCTTGAACCGTCCCATGTCCTTGCTTGCCCATTTCAGTGGCAGCGCCTCGACGGGGGCTTCGTCGCGCAGGCTGCCCGCCAGCCGCTCCGAGGCCACCTGCCCCATGCTCTTGCCCTCAGCTGTGGCCCGGCGGCGCAAATCGGCCAGCACGGTCGCATCCAGATCGAGGGTTGTGCGCGGCATGATGCGTGATGCTATTGCTGTTGTCATCCGATGTCAACCTTTGGTGTATCATGCTCGGGGACGCTAAGACCTTCTTACGCGCGCGTGGCGTGCACAATCGAACGCCTTCCATGCGGCTCTAACTCGGGTTACAGTCCCAGCGTGAGCGAGAGCGACGGCATCGAGGCGCTGACCGCGGCGATCGGGCGCTACAACGAGGCCTGGAACTCGCAGGACCTCGATGCGATCGTCGCGATGCACGCGCCCGGCATGGTCTTCGCCAACCACACCGCCGGCGAGACGGCAAGCGGCGAGAACGTGCGGGGGCACATCGCCAAGATCTTCGAAGCCTGGCCCGACATGAAGTTCGAGACCCGACGCCTCTACGTGCGCGACGGCGTCGTCACCCAGGAGTGGACGGCGACGGCCACCCACTCCAACACCCTGCGTCGGGGCGACCTCGAGGCGCCGCCCTCGGGCGAGACCGTCAGCTGGGACGGCGTCGACGTGATCCCCTTCGAGGACGGCCTGATCAAGCGCAAGGACGTCTACTCGGACTCGGTCTCGATCCTGCGCCAGGTCGGCCTGCTCGACTGAGCGTGGCTACTCGGGCAGCTCGCCGAGCAGGCGCTCGATCGCGGCGCGGGCGTAGTCGAAGACGGCCCGATCGCCGCTGAGGCGGAAACGGGAATTGGCCCCGGTGGCGAGCGCGTAGAACTCGAAGGCGAAGCGATCCGGCTCCGCCGAGCCGGCGATTTTCGCCTGGCGCCCGAGCTCGCCGAGCCAGGCGTCCAAGCCCGCGGCGATCGCGTCGCGCACCGCGCCGGGCCGGTCGTCGTACTCGGCCGAGGCCGCCGCCCAGAAGCAACCGCCAGAGAAAGTCCCATCGTCCAGGTAAGCAAGGCCGGATTGAGCCAATGCACGCAAGCGGGGCAAGCCCTCCTCCGCGCCCAGCGCCGGCTCGACCACCGCAACCCAGAAGCGGTGCGCGGCCGCTTCTACCGTCGCCAGCTGCAGCTCCTGCTTGGAGCCAAAGTGGGCGAAGAGCCCGCTCTTGCTCATCTCCAACTCGGTGGCGAGGCCGCCGATCGTCAACCCCCCCAGCCCCTCGACCGAGGCGAGGTCGACGGCGCGGTCGAGGATCGCGGCCCGGGTCTCGGCGCCCTTGCCGGATTCGGGACCGGCCTGGGCGGTCTCAGTCGTTACTGCCATTGGCTTCAGGTTATAGAAAAGCACGAACGTTCGTGCATATATTAGGCTGACCGCAACCCCAGTCGGGGACCATCACTTCAAGGAGGAGCAGCCAGTCATGTCAGGCCACGCAGTGAAGAAGATCGATGAGATGGAGGCCATCTACGGGGGTGCTTTCAAGCGCGTCCGTGCCGAGCTCGGAGTCGAATCGTTCGGCATGCAGATCATCGACTTGCCACCGAACTACGAGAACTACCCCGAGCACGACCACGAGCAGGACGGCCAGGAGGAGGTCTACGTGACCCTTCGCGGCGGCGGCGAGATAGAGATCGAGGGTGAGCGCTCACCGCTCGACGAAGATCACATCGCCCGCGTCGGTCCCGGCGTCACGCGCAAGGTCTGGCCAGGAGCGGAGGGCGTTCGACTACTGATCATCGGCGGCGTACCCGGCGGCACCTACGACGCCCCGGAAATCTCGCAGCTGGGCGTGGCGGACCCGATGGCTGCGGCCTGAAACCAGCCCTTCAGCTGCTTTCCCGGCGCCGCTCGTGGCCGGGGCAGACAGCGACCGGGACCCGCGGATAGCGGGGATAGCGCGGGTCGGCACGCGAGCGCAAGCAAAGCGAGAAGACCGACCCGCGCGTGTTCGGCACCAGCTGCTGGTGCAAGCAGCTGTCGCATAGTCCGAAACTTCGCCGATTGCTCATCTTGGGCAGAGGCTAGCTTTGGGGTGTGAACGGCACCACGACCCTCTTCGACACCGACGCACCCGGACACTCGGCGACGGTCGAGGTGCTCGGCGTCATCTTCTGCGCCGAGGACGACGGCTACGCGGTGCTCGAGGTTCAGGACGCCGAGTCGGGCGAGGGCTTCGCCCTGGTCGGCCCGGTCGCCCACCTCGGCGTCGGCGACCGGGCCGAAGTCAGCGGCGAGTGGCAGACGCACGCACGCTACGGCCGCCAGCTTCGCGCCCAGGGGGCACTGCCGCTCGACCCCGCCGACCGCGAGGGTCGGATTGCCTACCTCACCTCACTGCGCCACATCGGCCCAGCCCGGGCCGAACGGCTGGTCGACGAGCACGGCGAGGGAGTGCTGGGGGCAATCGCCGCTGACCCGCACGGGGTCTTTGCCTCGCTGCGGGGAGTCAGCCCCGACCAGGCCGCCGACGCGACCGAGTCCTGGCACGCGAGCCGCGCCGTCCGCGACCTGCACGTGCAGCTGGCGCCGCACGGCCTGGCGCATCTGGCGGCGCCGATCCACACCCGCTTTGGCGAGAGCTCGATGGCGATCCTGCACGAGGATCCCTACCGGCTTACGGAGGTCGCCGGAGTCGGCTTCGCCCGGGCCGACAAGATCGCCCTCGCCGCCGACGTGCCGCCGGAGTCGAGCCGGCGCTCGCAGGCGGCCGCGGTCTACGCGCTGGGCGAGGCCGAGCAGCAGGGAAACAGCTATCTGCCACTGGCCGAGCTGACCCAGCGCACGGCGAAGCTGATCGGGCTCAACCCCGACCCGGAGGTGCTGAGCGAAGCACGCGGGCTCGTCGTCGACGAGGGCCGCGTCTACCGCGAGCTCACCCACGCCAGCGAGCTCGCGGTTGCGCAGATGCTGGCGGTCCGCGCCATTGCCCCTCCCCACCTCGACCACGACCCAGGCGAGACGCCGCCGCGCGATGAGGAGGAAACCGAACTGACCGACGAGCAATGGTCGGCGGTGCGCGGCGCCTTCGGCGCGCGTATCTCGGTCCTCACCGGCGGCCCCGGCGTCGGCAAGACCGCCTGCACGCGGGCGATCGTCGCCGAGGCCGAAAACGCCGGTCTGCGGATCGCCCTCTGCGCGCCGACCGGTCGTGCCGCCCGCCGGCTCGAGGAGGCGACCGGGCACACGGCGCAGACGATCCACCGCATGCTCGAGTGGATGCCCGGGCGCGAGCCCACCTTCAAGCCCGGCCACCCGCTGCCGACGGACCTGACGATCGTCGACGAGTCCTCGATGCTGAACCTGCGCCTGATCGAGATCCTGCTAGGCGGGCTGGGCGAGTCGACCCACATCGTCTTCGTCGGCGACGCCGACCAGCTGCCCCCAATTGGCGCCGGCAAGCCGTTTGAGGACTTGATCGCCTCGACGATCGCGCCCGTGGTCCGCCTCACCCAGATCTTCCGCCAGGCGGCCCGCTCGATGATCACCACCGCCGCCCACGAGATCAATCAGGGACGCACGCCACACCTCGACCCCGCGGGCGACCAGGACCATGACTTCTTCTTCATCGACCGGCCCAACCCCGAGCGGGCGCTGGAGACGGTGGTCGAGGTCGTCGCCGAGCGGGCGCCGAACCGCTTCGGCGTCGACCCGATCCGCGAGGTCCAGGTGCTGGCGCCGATGTACCGCGGGGCGGTCGGGATCGACGCCCTCAACGAGCGCTTGCAGGCGCGGCTGAACCCGGACGGCAAGCGAGCCCTCGGCGAGCGCTTCCGGGTCGGTGACCGCCTGATCCAGACTCGCAACTCGCACGAGCTGGGGCTGATGAACGGCTCGATCGTCTTCCTCCGCGGCGATGATCCCGACGAGGAGGAGATCCTCGTCGACACCGACGAAGGCACGTCGCTGGCGATCCCCTACGGCGAAACAGCGACTCTGCGACTCGCTTACGCGATCTCGGTCCACAAGGCACAGGGCTGCGAGGTCCCGGTCGTCGTCGGCGTCTGCCACCGCTCCCACTCGCGGATGCTGACTCGCCCCCTGCTCTACACCGCGATCACCCGCGCCCGCAGCAGTTGCGTGCTGATCGGCGACTTGGGGGCACTCGGCATGGCTGTCGGCCGCGACGACAGCGGCGGCCGCCACTCGGGCCTCGCCGAGCGGCTGCGCGCCTAGCGGCCCCAGCCATACTCCCGCGGATGGAGGAGCGAGCGGCGCCCAAGCCGTCGATGGCCGCGGTCGCGATCGCCCTGGCGGGAATCGCGCTCCTGGCCGGCCTGGTGTTCGCGGTCCCGGCCCTGCACGACGCCGTCGTTGCCGCGATCCACGGCGATACCGCGGAGGTGCGCCGCCAGCTCAACAGCCTCGGCATCGCCGGCCCGCTGCTGATCGTCGCCCTCGCCCTGCTCCACGCCGTCGTCTTCTACCCGGCCGAGATCGTCGACGCGGCGGCCGGCTTCGCCTACGGCTTCGTCCCGGCACTCGCCCTGACGATGACCGCCTGGCTGCTCTCGGCGATGCTCTGTTACGCCGTCGGACGCTCGCTGGCGCGCCCGCTGCTCGACCGCTGGCTCGGCAGCGAGCGCTTCGAGCGCGCCGAGGCGACGATCGAGCGCGGCGGCGCGACCCTGCTGATCGCTGTCCGCCTGATCCCGATCTTCCCCTTCAGCCTGATGTGTTACGCGGCCGGAGCGGCCCGCGTCCCGGTCTGGCGCTACCTCTGGACGACCGCGGTCGGCTACCTGCCGATCACCGCGATCTCGGTCTACTTCGGCACCCGGCTGGAAGGCCTCAGCCTCACCGATCCGCTGGTCCTCGGCACCGCCGCGACCATGCTGGCACTGCTGTTCGCCGGCCGCTGGGTGGTGCGCCGGGGAGCGGCCGAGACCGAGCGGTGAAGCTCAGCCGACGCGCTTGATCTTGAAGCGGAAAACGGCGGGCGTGCGGTCCGCCTGACCGGCGCTATTGCGAGCGATCGCCAACACGGAGTGAGATCCGACGCCGAACCGGCGCACGAGCCTTTCGGGGCAAGGCCGGAAGAAGCCACCGTCGATCCGGCAGGCATAGGAGACGTCGGCCTGATTGGAGCCGAAGCGCAGGACGATCTTTGCGCTTCGGCCGTGGATGCGAATTACCCTGGGTGGGCGCTGTCGAAAGAAGGTGCGGGGACGGCGCCGCGATTCGCTCGTGACCGGCGGCTGAGGCGAGACGACCGCCGCGGCAGAAGCGGGGAATTCGGTCCCCCAATCGCCGGGCGCGCGCGCTTCGGCCCCGGACACTTCAGAGGCCGGCGTTTCGCATGGAGGCGGAGTGACGGCGGGCGGCAATTCGAGGGCTCCGATTGCGCCCACGGCTTCGACCAGCCCGGCGCCAACAGCGCAGGGATCGATTTCGCTTTCACCGACTTTGACGGCGCTTTCGCGCAGCGCCGCCTTGATTTCTGCCGGGGTGGCCGCTGGTTTCGCACCCAGCATCAGGGCCGCGACCGCGGCAGCATGGGGAGCGGCGGCGGAGGTACCGCAAAAACGCCAGCCCCCTTCTCCAAACTGGGCGAAGAAAGTGGTCAAGCCGCAGTCGGTGGCGGCGATGTCGGGCTTGGAGACAAATTCTTCGGGTTCGAGCGCAGCGGCGGCTTTGCCCGCTTCAACCGGACCGAAGTCATGCCGCACCGGACCGCGCGACGAATACCTCTCCACGGGGCGTTCGCCATCGAATCGTACGGCGCCGACAGAGATCGCCGCTGCCGTGCCGCTGTGGCCAAACACCGTCGGGCCGACCACGTCGCCTTCGCTCGACTGCGGGTACTCGGTGGCGGTCACGCCAGAGCCATTCTCGATCAGGCCGAACTTGAGCCTTGGGTTGTCCCCGGAAAAACGGTTGATCGCCAGTTGAACCGTGCGCGGAGACCCGCTTTCGTTCTTCCACTCGAGCACCTCGAGCGGCTTCTGGGTTTTTGCGTTGTTGTCTCCGGCGGAGGCGATCAGGTTGCCCCCCGAGTTGAGCAGGAAGGCGTCGAGATCGGTTTTCACTCCGAGCCAAGGTTCGTCCCACTGCAGGTCGACCTTCAAAGTTGCCCCGCGCGCGACTTTGATCCCAAATGTGCGATCGGCCTGCGGGCCGGGGTCGAAGTCGAGGCAGTTCGTCGCTCCCAATTCCTGAACCACGGGCGGGCAGCTGCCAGCGTCCCTGAATTCCGGCGTTTCCCAAGAGCCGATCTGGTGCCCTTCCAAGTCGACCAGGCTGTTGTTGCCGGCGGCCGAGAAATAGGTGACGCCGTCGGCGTTCACGGCTTCGTCGACCGCGACCGCGACCGGGCCGTCCTGGAAGAAGGGCTCTTCCAGGTAGAAGACGTCGTCCGCGATCACCTTGGCGCCGGCCGTCGCCAGTTTGCCGATGTTGTTGGCGAAGGCCCCTTCCCCGTTGAAGGCGGAGGCGAAGGCGATATCCGCTTTCGGCGCGAGGTCGTGAACGATCTGCGCCATCGCCCTGCCCTCGTCGCCGTCTTCTTCGACCGAAGCGCCGATGTCGTCTTCGAGGTCTTCGACCGGGGTCAGATCGCCGCAGGGGTTGTCGCCGCTGCCGGGTGGAGTGCCGAGGCCAGGCAGATCGCCGCTTTCGATGTCCTCTGGCGCCGTCGTCGCGAGCGGTCCGCCGTTGCCCGCTTCGGTGGCCTGATCGAAGGAGTCGGAGAGGATCCCGATCTTGACCCCGCTGCCATCGAAGGAGAATGTTTCGCGGGCTTCCGCCGCTTTCAGCTGCTGATCGCCCTCGGAGACGACTTCTCCAGACGGGCATGGGCCGGCCGCGGTGACCGGCGCGAGCGCCTCGGTGACCCCGGCAACACGGGGCACGTTGCCGAGACCGCGCAGCTGATTGGGCTTGGCGGCGACGGTCACGGTCTGGTAATCGCTATTGAGGCTGACGATCTCGCCGCCGGCGCCCCGGAGCGCTTTGAGGCCGGCGGCGGCGCCCCGTTCGAAGCGCACGTAGACGAGCACCCGATTCCCCTTGCGCAACAGGCTGCCCGGCCCCCCCCTGACTAGGCCCAGCTTGTCCGCCTGCGCGGCGTCCGAGGCAGAGCTCACGGCGGGCCTCGCCAGCTTGGCCAGGCGCGGCGAGAGGCTTTGATTGCCGGCGATACCCACCGTCGCCACCGCCGCGCCGGGTTTCACGGCTAGCGCAGCCGCCGTGACGGCAAGCAAAAGCAGGCCTGCCCGGCAGGTCAATCGTCGCCCTCGGGTCATCGCCATCACGGTATCGACTGGTCTCCTCTTTTCCTCAACACGGCCAGACGCCGATCCGAGCGCCGCGCCGGGCGCCCGAACCCTGCTACGGTCCGCGCGTTAGGTCGGATCGATATCCGGCAAAGTCGTGTCTAGCGCTCGCGTCGTTGCTTTACCGAAGCCTCCGCGTTCGCAGCACATCAATGGAGGCAATTCATGCCGACTGGAACAGTCAAGTGGTT
>DASYIY010000052.1:0-23137 GCA_035997045.1 Solirubrobacterales bacterium
GTCACGGTTACGAAGCCGATGCGGGGATCGCTGAGCTCGGAGATGGCTGCGCCGACCACCTCGCGGAGCACCTCGTTGATGCGGCGCATGCGAGGCGTGGCCATCCTAGTCCAGCGTCTGCTCGACCTGCTTTGTCTTGTAGAACTCGAGCATGTCCCCCTCCTTGACGTCAGCGTAGCCGTCGAGGACGATGCCGCACTCCTGACCCTCCTCGACTTCCTGCACGTTGTCTTTGAAGCGCCGCAGGGAGCCGAGTTTGCCATCCCAGATGACCGTGCCTTCGCGGATAAGCCGGACGCTGGCATCGCGGGCGACCTTGCCTTCGGTGACGATGCAGCCGGCGATGCGGCCGACCTTGGAGGCCTTGAAGGTCTGTTTGATCTCGGCCTCGCCGAGGGTCTCCTCGACCTCGACCGCCTCCAGCATGCCCTCCATCGCGTTGCGCAGGTCTTCGGTGATTTTGTAGATCACCGAGTAGGTGCGGATGTCGACGCCCTCGCGCTCGCCGGCCTTGCGGGCGTCGGCCAGCGGCCGCACGTTGAAGCCGATGATGATCGCGTCGGAGGCCGAGGCCAGCATCACGTCGGACTCGTTGATGCCGCCGGTCTGCGAGTGGATGATGTTGATCCCGACCTGCTCCTGCGGGACCTTGGCGATCTCGTCCTGGAGTGCCTCCAGCGAGCCGGCGACATCGGCCTTGAGCACGATGTTTAGCTCCTTGATGTCGCCCTCCTGGACCCGCGAGAAGACCTCCTCGAGGCTGACCTTGCGGGCCTGGCGCCGGGCCAGGGCCTCGGTCTTGAGCCGGTTGGCGCGCTCCTGGGCTTCCTGACGGGCACGGCGGTCGTTCTCGACCGCGTGGACGAACTCGCCGGCGTCGGCGACCCCGTCGAAGCCGAGCACCTCGACCGGCATTCCCGGCCCGGCGCTTTGCACGCGCTTGCCGGTGAAGTCGTGCATCGCCCGCACCCGGCCCCACTGCGGTCCGGCAACAAGCGAGTCGCCGACGCTGAGCGTGCCGCGCTGGACCAGGATCGTGACCACGGGGCCGCGGCCGGGATCGAGCTGGGACTCGACAACAGTGCCCGATGCGGGGGCATCGGGGTTGGCGCCCAGTTCCTCCAGCTCGGTGACGAGCAGGATCATCTCGAGCAGTTTGTCGAGGCCTTCGTGGGTCTTGGCGGAGACATCGACGTAGACCGTTTCCCCGCCCCAGTCCTCGGGGGTGAGGCCGTCGGCGGCGAGCTCGTTGCGGACGCGGTCGGGCTGGGCGCCCTCCTTGTCGATCTTGTTGACCGCGATCAGGATCGGCACGTCGGCGGCGCGGGCGTGATCGATCGCCTCTTTGGTCTGGGGCATGACGCCGTCGTCGGCGGCGACGACGACCACGGCGATGTCGGTGACCTTGGCGCCGCGGGCGCGCATCGCGGTGAAGGCGGCGTGGCCCGGCGTATCGAGGAAGGTGATCGTCTTCTCGGCGTGGTGGACCTGGTAAGCGCCGATGTGCTGGGTGATGCCGCCGGCCTCGCCAGCGGCCACCTCGGTCTCGCGGATCGCGTCGAGCAGCGAGGTCTTGCCGTGGTCGACGTGACCCATGATCGTGACCACTGGCGGCCGGTCGGCGAGCTCCTCGTCGCTGTCCTCGAACTCGGGTTCCTCGGGCTCCTCGTCGGCGGTGGTGACGATCTCCAGCTTGCGGTCGTACTCGTCGGCGATCGCCGAGATCGACTCGTCGGTGAGGGTCTGGGTGAGGGTCGCCATCTCCCCCATCGTCATCAGCTTCTTGATCACCTCGGCACTGCCCAGCCCGAGCAGCTCGGCGACTTCGCGCACGGTGGCCCCGGAGGGGACCTTCGTCGCCTCGGGCTCGACCTCAGCAGCTTTGGGCGGCGGCTCCTCCAGCAACGGCCGCCGGCGGCGTCCACCACGCCTGCGAGGCGGACGCTGCGGCGGCGGGCCACCCATCTGGTCGCGACGAGCAGCCTGAGAATCGATCACGACACGGCGCTTTTTCCCAGCCCCGCCGCCCCCACCGCCAGTAGCGGGTTTGCCAGCCGGCCGAACGGGACCTTTCGAAGGTTGAGAAGCGGTCGGAGCGGGTTTGGCAGCTGCTGGCTTGGGAGCCTCGGCGGTTGGTTTTGGCTGCTGCGGTGCGGCAGCTGGAGGCGCGGACTTGGTCTCGGGTGCCTTAGCGGCTCCGCCGTTCCCCTTAGCGGCCTGGATCGCCTTCAGAGCGGCTGTCTCGTCGACACTGGAAGCAGCAGCTTTAGCCTCGATTCCAGCGTTTTTAAGCGCGGCAAGAACCTCTTTGCTCTCAAGCCCTTGCGCTTTGGCGATCTCGTGAACCCGTTTTTTCGGCACTAGGCTTGCTCTGCCTCCTCGGCGACGGGCTCCGGCTCGGTCTCAGGCTCGGAAGCTTCCTCCTCAGCGGCCGGCTCCTCCGCGGACTCCTCGGAAGCTTCGTCCTGGGGCTCTGACGCATCCTCGGCGACAGGATCCGCAGTCGATTCCTCCGAGCCCTCGGCCGGAGCCTCCTCCACGGCCTCAGCCGCTTCGGCTTCGGCAGCCGCTGCGGCCTCGTCGAACTCGCCTTCCGCCCTGGCAACGATCTCGTCGACCTGACCCTGATCGGCATCGGGATCGGCCAGGATCGCCACCTCGGTCTCGGTAACCGGCGCCATAACCAGCATCTGGTTCGTCTCGAAGCGACTCAGCGCCTGGTGCTGCGGCAGGCCGCAGTAGGTCGAGTCGGCGATCGCCGCGTTCGGGCAGCGGCGCCCGTTCGAGAGCACCGCCAGGCAGCGCCCGTCGAAATTTTCTTCGCCCTCGTACTCGACGTCCTGGTCCTCCTGGGAGAACTCGGTCTCGGACTTGATGTCGACCCTCCAGCCGGTCAGGCGGGCGGCGAGGCGGGCGTTCTGGCCGTCGCGGCCGATCGCCAGCGAGAGCTGGTCGTCGGGCACGATCACGGTCGCCTGGCGCTCGTCGTCATCGACGATCACCTCGCGCACGCGGGCCGGCGAGAGTGCCTTGGCGACGAAGCGGGCGGGCTCGTCGTTGTGGGGAATGATGTCGATCTTCTCGCCGCGCAGCTCGGAGACGACCATGCGCACCCGCGAGCCGCGCGGGCCGACGCAGGCGCCGACCGGATCGACGCCGTCGGCGTGGGAGATCACCGCGATCTTCGAGCGGTAGCCCGGCTCGCGTGCGACGCCGACGATCTCGACCAGTTTGTCGGCGATCTCGGGGACCTCCATTTCGAAGAGCTTCTTGATCAGCTCGGAGCTGCGGCGGGAGACGACGATCGCCGGGCCTTTGGTCGAATCGGAGACGTCGGTGATCACGGCCTTGACCCGCATCCCGTGGTCGTAGCGCTCGTTGTAAACCTGCTCGGACTTGGGTAGCAGCGCCTCGACCCGCTCGCGCAGCTGGACCAGCGTGTAGCGCTTGTCCGACTGCTGGATGATCCCGGTGATCAGCTCGCCGACGCGGTCCTGGTACTCATCGAACATCATCATCCGTTCGGCCTCGCGGATCCGCTGCAGGATCACCTGCTTGGCGGTTTGGGCAGCGATGCGGCCGAAGTCTTCGGGAGTGACGTCGCGGGTCTCGATCTGGTCCTCGTAAGGAGCGATCATCTCGGGGTCGAGCTCCGGGTCCTCGGGCTCGCGCAGTTCGCCCGTCTCGGGGTCGACTTCGCGCTCTTCCTCCTCCTGCGCCTCGGCCGCCTCGGCGAGCAGCTTCTCCTCCAGCTCAGGCGGCAGGATCAGTTCGAAGACGAGGAAGTCGCCGGTCTCGTGATCGAGGTCGACGCGGGCGTATTTGGCCGCTCCCGGGGTCTTCTTGTAGGCGGAGAGCAGCGCATCCTCCAGCGCGTCCATCAGCTTGTCGGCGGAGATCCCCTTCTCCTGCTCCAGTGCCTTGACTGCCTCGACGATCTCCTTGCTCACTGGGGCTCCTTGTGATTGCTGTACTTGGGTCCGGGCGAGGACACCTCCAGCGAGTACTCGGCCCGCAAATCGTTCAGGTGCTTGGCGACCTTTTCGCAGAGGGCGAGGTCGACGCCGCTCGGGTGGTCGATGAAGAGGCGCAGCGATTCCTTGCCGGGCTGCTCTACGGCAACCAGATCGAGCTCGGAATCGAGCTCACGAAGCTGCTGCTGGATGTCATTTTGAAGGTCTTGCATTGGGTTGAGGCGCAAAAAAAGTGGGCCAGGCCCACTTCGGGTACATCGGGACGAACAAAAGCTTGGGGCGAGTATAGCTCGGCGTGGTTGGGGAGGGACGGGAATCCCCTCGCCCGGACAAGAGCCGGCCTAATTAGGCCGGCTCTTTGAGTATCCGCCCGTTCGAGGGGATTCCCGTCCCTCTTCACGGAGCGAGCTGACTCGCTCCAGGATTGCGTCCGCGATGGTGTCCTTAGATGCTTGTGAGACGTGGTCTGCGCTCGCCGAGTCGATCAGGGTTACTGCGTTTTCTTGGCTCTCGAAGCCGATTGCCGGGTTTGAGATGTCGTTTAGGACGATTAGGTCCGCCTTCTTACGGGGAAGCTTTTCTTGGGCCCGCTCTATGTTCTCTCCGGCTTCTGCGGCGAAGGCTACGACTGTCTGTGAGTCGGTCTTGGTCGCCGTGAGGCTGGCGAGGATGTCCTCGGTGGGCTCCAGGTGGAGATCTATGGAGTCATCGCGGGTTAGCTTGCCCGCTGCAATCTCGCTCGCTCGGAAGTCGGCTGGGGCGGCCGCCATGAGCAGGACGTGGGCTTTCAGGAACTCGGTTTGAGCTGCCTTGGCGAGTTCCTCGCCGTTCTCCACGTCTATGCGGTGGACGCCTGGGGGCTCTGGGAGGGAGACGTTGGCTGCGATCAGGGTTACGTCGGCGCCCTTTCGGGCCGCCGCCGCGGCGAGGGCTATGCCCATGCGGCCGCTGGAGCGGTTACCGATGTAACGGACTGAGTCGATTGGCTCTCTCGTGCCGCCGGCGGTGACCAGGACTTTGAGCCCGTCCCACGGGCGATGGCCAGTTGGCAGCTCGGCTTCGATCCGGGCGAGGAGGTGGGCTGGGTCCGGGAGTCGCCCCTTGCCGTGCTCCCCTCGGGAGGCGAGGGCGCCCTCGTCGGGGTCGATCAGCGTGATGCCGCGCTCGCGCAAGGTCTCCAAGTTGGCCTGGGTTGCGGCGTCGGCGTACATGCGGTCGTTCATTGCCGGCGCGACTAGGCGCGGCGCGGCGCAGGCCAGGAACGAGGTGGTAAGCATCGAGTCAGCAATTCCGTTGGCCAGCTTGGCCAGCGTGTTGGCCGAGGCCGGGGCGACGATGTAGGCGTCGCAGTTGGCGGCGACCTCTAGGTGGCCGATCGGGTCGTGTTCGGGGGCCGGGTCGCCGGGGAAGGCGCCGCGCAAGGGGTCGCGTTCGAACTCGGAAGTCAGCACCGGGGCGCCGGCGATGCCCTCGAAGGAGGCGGCGCCGACGAAGCGGGTCGCCCCCTCGGTCATCAACACGCGGACGCCGTGCCCAGCCTTGGTCGCCAGGCGCACCAGCTCAAGCGCCTTGTAGGCGGCGATCCCTCCGCTTACGCCCACCACGATCCTGGCCATCTGTCTCCCCCTGGGAGTTCGGACCGCTAGGAGCGGTACTCGTATTTGAGCTTGCCGGCAGCGACCTCTTCGAGTGCGATCGAGAGGTAGTTGCGGTCGGCGGGAATGTCGACCATCGGTGGCGGGTACTCGCCAAAGCTGCCCTCGCCGAGGTTGTGGAAGTAGCTGTTTATCTGCCGGGCTCGCTTGGCGGCGACGACTACGGCCGCGTAGTGCGAGTCGGTGTGATCCAGAAGCTTGTCAACGCGTGGTTTGATCATCGGCTCCGGAGTCTAGTGGTATGCCGATCTCGGCGCGCACGATTCCCTCCAACTCATCCGCCGCCCGCTCCAGATCGTCGTTGACGACGCGATGGGCGAACTCGTCTTGCGCGGCAAGCTCCTGCTCGGCGACTTCGAGCCGGGCGTCGATCGCCTCGAGGCTGTCGGTACCGCGCGACTCCAGCCGCCGCCGCAACGAGGCCGGGTCGGGCGGGGCGATGAAGACCTGGACCGACTCGCGCATCGCCGCACGCACCTGTCGCGCTCCCTGCACCTCGATCTCGAGTACGACGGAGTGCCCCTCGTCGAGCCGGTTGCGGACCTCGGATCGCAGCGTGCCGTAGCGGTTGCCGCTGTAGGTGGCGAACTCGATGAAGTCTTCCCGCTCGATCCTCTGGTCGAACTCAGCCAGGGTGAGGAAGTGGTAGTCGCGCCCATCCTTCTCCCCCTCGCGCGGCTCGCGCGTGGTCGCCGAGATCGAGAGTTCAAGGCCGGGCACGCGCTCGAGCAGCTTCGCGATCAGCGTTCCCTTGCCGACGCCCGATGGGCCGGTTATTACGAAGACCTTCGCCATGCGGCCGGGGATATTGACCGTCGCTGCGGTCGTTACCTGCGGAGCTGTGAGACAAGCTCGGCGCGCTGGCGCTCAGACAAACCGCCGATCGTCTTCGACGGCGAGATCCTGCACTGGTTGAGGATCCGGTTGGTCTTGACCCGACCGTACTTGGGCACGGCCAACAGCATGTCGAAGACCTTTGCCGTGAGCACGTACTCGGGTGGGTCGAGCAACAGGGCGTGGATGTTCGCCTTGCCCGCTTTCAGGTCCTTCTTCAGCTTGGCGCGCGCGGTGCGGATGTCATTGGCGCGTTTGAGCGCATCCATCCGCTGGTCCAGGGATCTCTCGGGAGCGGCGGCGGAGGTCTTGACTGGGGCAGGCATGTGGGCGGCGAGTATAGCCGCGCCTTGCACACGTGCAAGGCCCTATGAGCCATTTCTGCTGAAATTCACCTAAACCTCGAGTCGAGGTTTAGGCACTGGACCGCGAACTACCCGCTTCGCCCTCTCGAGCCTGTGGATCTCCTGGAGCGAACGGACGTCGGAATCGCCTTCGATCTTGGCGGCGATTGCCCGCACCGCGGCGGTGGCGCCGGTCATCGTGGTCACACAGGGGATCCCGTGGCGGACCGCGGCGGTACGGATCTCGTAGCCGTCGGCGCGAGCCCCCGAGCCGGTCGGGGTGTTGATCACGAGCGCGCAGCGGAGGTCCCGGATCAGGTCGACGACGTGCGGCGAGCCCTCGGCGATCTTGTTGATCGAGGTCACCGGCACGCCCATCGCCGAGATCGCCTGGGCGGTGCCGCCGGTGGCGATCAGCTCGAAGCCGAGGTCGTGGAAGCGGGCGGCGATCTGGGTCGCGGCCGGCTTGTCGGTGTCAGTGACGGTGATGAAAACGGAGCCCTCGGTGGGCAGCGATACCCCGGCGGCCGCCTGGGCTTTGCCGAAGGCGGTCGGGAAGTCGGCGGCGATCCCCATTACCTCGCCGGTGCTCTTCATCTCGGGCCCAAGCACCGAGTCGGCGCCGGCGAAGCGGGCGAAGGGCAGCACCGCCTCCTTGACGCTGACCATTCCGGCAGGCGGCTCGCGCAACTCCTGCTCGGCCAACTTCTCGCCCAGCATCAGCCGCGCCGCGACCTTGGCCAGCGGCACGCCCGTCGCCTTGGAGACGAAGGGCACGGTGCGCGAGGCGCGTGGGTTGGCCTCGATCACGTAGAGCTCGCCGCCGGCGACCCCGTACTGGATGTTGATCAGGCCGATCACGCCGAGCTCGAGCGCGATCTGCCTGGTCGTCGCCCGGATCTCCTCCAGCATCTCCTCGCCGAGGCTCATCGGCGGCAGCACGCAGGCCGAGTCGCCGGAATGGACGCCGGCCTCCTCGACGTGCTGCATGATCCCGGCGACGTGGACGCCGCTGCCGTCGGCAAGGGCGTCGACGTCGACCTCGATCGCGTTCTCGAGGAAGCGGTCGAGCAGCAGTGGGTGCTCTTGGTCGGCCTTGACGTGGGCTTTCAGGTAGGCATTGAGGTCCTCGGTCGCGTAACAGATCTCCATCGCCCGGCCGCCGAGCACGTAGGAGGGGCGCACCAGCAGCGGGAAGCCGACCTCTTCGGCGATCGTCGTCGCCTCCTCGGCCGAGAGCGCGGTGCCGTAGGGCGGGTGCTTGATCCC
This sequence comes from Solirubrobacterales bacterium, assembly GCA_035997045.1. Lineage (GTDB taxonomy): Bacteria > Actinomycetota > Thermoleophilia > Solirubrobacterales > 70-9 > VRUE01. The sequence continues at coordinate 8,077 of DASYIY010000052.1, forward strand.
GAGCCGGCGCAGCAGGGCGCCGAAGCGACCGCGGTCCTCGGCGAGGTCGATCGCGTCGACCGGGGTGCCGAGCAGCGGCACGCCCGCCTCCTCAAGGGCGCGGGCCAGCTTCAGCGGGGTCTGGCCGCCGAACTGGACGATCACTCCCTCGGGGTTCTCCTGCTCACAGACCGCGAGCACGTCCTCCCTGGTCAGCGGCTCGAAGTAGAGGCGGTCGGAGGTGTCGTAGTCGGTCGAGACGGTCTCCGGGTTGCAGTTGATCATCACCGCGTCGCGATCGAGTTCCCGCGCGGTCATCGCTGCGTGCACGCAGCAGTAGTCGAACTCGATCCCCTGGCCGATCCGGTTCGGCCCGGCGCCGAGGATGACGACCGAATCGCGCTCGCCGCGGCGCACCTCGGATGAGGCGGCGCCGGCCGAGGGCCGCTCGTGGGTCGAGTAGTAGTAGGGCGTCGCCGCCTCGAACTCGGCGGCGCAGGTGTCGACCGACTTGTAGGTGCGGACGAGCCCCTCGGTGCCGTCGCCCTCGGTGGCCAGCGCCTGCAGCTCGCGCAGGAACCAGCGGTCGACGAGACAACGCTCGTGCACGGCCTCGAGGTCGATTCCGCGTTCGAAGGCGGCGAGGATCCAGTCGAAGCGCTCTGGGCAGGGCTTCTCCAGGATCTCGAGCAGCGCCTCGTCATTAGCCGGGATATCGGCCTCGGAGTCGAGCTCGCGCGAGCGCAGCGCCTTGGCGAAGGACTCGCGGAAGGTGCGGCCGATCGCCATCACCTCGCCGACGCTCTGCATGTGGGTCGAGAGCCGGCCCTCCGCCCCCGGGAACTTCTCGAAGGCAAAGCGCGGGATCTTGGTCACCACGTAGTCGATCGTCGGCTCGAAGGAGGCCGGCGTCGCCTGGGTGATGTCGTTGGGGATCTCCTCCAGCGCGTAGCCGACGGCCAACTTCGCCGCCATCTTGGCGATCGGGAAGCCGGTTGCCTTCGAGGCCAGGGCCGAGGAGCGCGAGACCCGCGGGTTCATCTCGATCACGACGATCTCGCCGCTGTCGGGATTGACGCCGAACTGGACATTGGAGCCGCCGGTCTCGACGCCGACTGCGCGGATCACGCGGATCGCCTGGTCGCGCAGCTCCTGGTAGAGCGCGTCGGTGAGCGTTTGGGCCGGCGCCACGGTGACCGAGTCGCCGGTGTGGACCCCCATCGGGTCGACGTTCTCGATTGAGCAGATGATTACGACGTTGTCGTTGTGGTCGCGCATCACCTCGAGCTCGAACTCGCCCCAGCCGAGCACCGACTCCTCGACCAGGACCTGGTTGATCGGGCTCGCCGCGAGGCCCTCGGAGACGACCTGGCGCAGCTCGGTCTCGGTCTTCCCCACGCCGCCGCCCTGGCCACCCATGGTGAAGGCCGGCCGGACGATCGCCGGCAGGCTGATGCGGCCGTCGCCCAGCGCCGCCTCGACCTCGCCGAGGCTCTCCACCGTGATCGACCAGGGGATGCGCAGGCCCGCCTCGTTCATCGTCTGGCGAAACTCCTCGCGGTCCTCGGCGCGGCGGATCGCGGCCGAGTCGGCGCCGATCAGCTCGACCCCGAAGCGCTCCAGGGTGCCGTCCTCGTGCAATGTCATCGCCAGATTGAGCGCGGTCTGTCCGCCCAGGGTCGGCAGCAGCGCGTCGGGGCGCTCCTTTTCGATGATCTTCGTCACCGGTCCGGGCAGCAGCGGCTCGATGTAGGTGGCGCTGGCGAACTCGGGGTCGGTCATGATCGTCGCCGGGTTGGAGTTGACCAAGATCACCTCGTAGCCCTCCTCGAGCAGGACCTTGCAGGCCTGCACGCCGGAGTAGTCGAACTCGGCCGCCTGGCCGATCACGATCGGGCCGGAGCCGATCAGCAGGATCTTCTCGATGTCGGTGCGCTTAGGCATGGGCAAGCTCCAGGAAAGAATCGAAGAGGTGGCGGGCGTCGTGCGGGCCCGGGCCGGCCTCCGGGTGGTACTGGACGGTCGCGGCGCGCACATCCTTCAGCACCAGGCCCTCGACCGTGCGGTCGTAGAGGTTGAGATGGGAGAGCTCGGCGGCGCCGAAGTCGGTCTCCCAGCGGACCGGCTCATCGGCCTCGATCCGCGGCTCCCCCGCCGGGCCCTGGACTGCGAAGCCGTGGTTCTGCGAGGTAATGTCGATCCGGCCCGTGGCCAGCTCCTTGACCGGGTGGTTGGCGCCGCGGTGGCCGAAGGGAAGCTTGTAGGTCTCGAGGCCGACGGCGCGGCAGAGCAGCTGGTGGCCGAGGCAGATGCCGAAGAGCGGGCGCACGCCGACCAGGTTGCGGACGGTGTCGACGACGTAACCGAGCGCCGCCGGGTCACCGGGGCCGTTGGCGAGGAAGACCAGGTCAGGGCTCTCGGCGAGCACCTCCTCGGCCGACGAGGCGCAGGGCAGCAGCGTTACCCGGCAGCCGCGCTCGCGCAGCTGGCGCACGATGTTGAGCTTGATCCCGGTGTCGATCCCGACCACGTGCGGCCCGTCGCCCTGGAAGCGGACCGGCTCGGGCGGGGTCACGGTGCGGGCGAGGTCGGCGCCGTCCATCGAGGGCTCGGCGGCGACCCGCTCGCTCGCCTCGGCCTCTGGTGTCCCGGCCGGGAAGATGCCGCCCCGCATCGCGCCGCGGTCGCGGATGTGGCGAACGACGGCGCGGGTGTCGACCCCGCCGATCGCCGGCACGCCGCAATCGGCGAGCCAATCGAGCCAGCCGCCCTCGGCGGTGGCGACGTCCTCGCCGTTCTTCGGATCGCGCATGACGACGCCGCGGGCGTGGATGCGGTCGGACTCCATCGCCGCCGCCGAGACCCCGTAGTTACCGATCAGCGGGTAGGTGAAAACGATGATCTGGCCCGCGTAGGAGGGATCGGTTACCGACTCCTGGTAGCCGGTCATCGCCGTGTTGAAGACGACCTCGCCGGTGACCGGCTCGGGATGGGCGCAAGCGATGCCGTCGAAGCGGGCGCCATCCTCGAGCAACAGATAGCCCTCGCTCATGCCGCCACTCCCAGCGAGAAGCTGCGCAACCGGTAGGCGACCTGGCCGCCGGCGAGGGTCATCAGCACCCGGCCGGTCAGCTTCTGGCCGCCGCACCATGAATTGGAAGAGCGGCTCTCGTAGCCGTCCTCGCCGACCGTCCACTCGGCACCGAGGTCGCAGAGGGCGACGTTGGCCTCGCTTCCCGGAGCCAGCGAGGGCCTCTCGATTTCGAACGGCTCCGCGCCGCCCGCCATCCGCTCGATCAAGAGGCCGAGGTCGAGCAGGCCGGGGATCACGAGCTCGGTGTGCAGGGCGGCAAAGGCGGTCTCGAGGCCGGTCACTCCCATCGCCGCCGCCTCGAAGGGGACCTCCTTTTCCTCCGGCGCGTGCGGGGCATGGTCGGTGGCGACGCAGTCGATCGTGCCGTCGCGCAGGCCCTCGATCAGGGCCTGGCGGTCGGCCTCGGTGCGCAGTGGCGGGTTCATCTTGAAGCGCTGCGGGTCGAGGCTGCGGACCTCCTCGTCGGTGAGGCAGAGGTGATGGGGCGAGGCCTCGCAGCTGATCTTCACACCGCCCGCCTTGGCCGCGCGCACGGCCTCGACCGACTCGGCGGCGGAGAGGTGCTGGACGTGGATGCGACCGCCCTCATAGCCGGCGAGGGCGGCGTCGCGAGCGATCATCGTCGACTCCGAGACCGATGGGATGCCCTCGAGGCCGAGCAGGGCCGAGACCGGACCCTCGTGCATGACGCCCGCTCCGGAAAGCTCCGGGTCCTCCTCGTGCAGGGCGACCGCCCCACCGCAGAGGCGCTGGTACTGGAGGGCCCGGCGCAGCACCCGAGCGCTCCGAATCGGCAGCCCGTCGTCGCTGAAGCCGATCGCCCCGGCCTCGCGCAGCGAGGCCATCTCGGTCAGCTCCTCGCCCTCCATCCCGCGGGTGACGGTGGCGAGGAAGCCGATGCGCACCGAGGCGGCGCTGCGGGCACCGGCTCGCAGCGCCTCGATGTCGGCGGGCGTGGCGACCGGCGGTTCGGTGTTGGCCATCGCCAGCACGCCGCAGTAACCGCCGGCAGCGGCGGAGCGGCTGCCAGTCTCGATGTCCTCCTTGTGCTCCTGGCCGGGAGTGCGCAGGTGGACGTGGGGGTCGAAGAAGGCGGGGAAGGCGTGCAGGCCGGCGGCGTCGATCTCCTCGAGGCCATCGGTGGCGGCGTCGCCGGGCGCCGCCAGCTCGGCGATCTCGCCGTCGCGGACGACTACGTCGTGCTGGGCATCGATGCCGGCGACCGGGTCGAGCACCGTCGCCCGCCGCAGAATCAAATCCGCGCCCTCGCCGGCGCGCATATCCAGCTGGGCCAGGCTCATGCCGGCTGCCCGATCGGGGTCGGCTGCTGGACACCGTTGCCGTGGGCGGGAGCCGGCTCCTCATCGCCGGCGGCGAGCAGCTCGTAGAGGATCGCCATCCGCACGACCAGGCCGGAGGCAACCTGCTCGGCGATCAGCGACTGCGGCGAGTCGATCACCTCACCGGAGAGCTCGACCCCGCGGTTGACCGGACCGGGATGCATGAGGAGCTGGCGGCGGCCAAGCCGGCGCGAGTCGATCTGGAAGTGGGCCGCGTACTCGCGGACCGAGGGCACGAAGCTCTCCTGCATGCGCTCGCGTTGCAGGCGCAGGGCATAGATCACCTCGGCCTCGCCGACCCGGTCGAGCGAGTGGGTAACCTCGCAACCGAGCTGCTCCAGGCCGCGTGGGATCAGTGCCGGTGGGCCGCAGACAGTCAGCTCCGCCCCCATCGCCTTGAAGGCGATCAGGTTGGAGCGGGCGACGCGGCTGTGCAGGACGTCGCCGACGATCCAGATCCGCCTGCCTTCGAGCGAGCCGAGCCGGCGGCGCAGCGTATAGACATCGAGCAGGGCCTGGCTCGGGTGCTCGTGCTTGCCGTCGCCGGCATTGACGACCGCCGCGTCGGCCCACTTGGCGACCAGCTCGGCGGCACCGGCGTGCGGATGGCGCAGCACGATCGCCGCCGGTTCGTAGGCCGAGAGAGTTGCCACCGTGTCCTTCAGCGACTCGCCCTTGTCGACCGAGGAGCCGGCCGCCTTGACCGAGACAAGGTCGGCGGAGAGGCGCTTTGCCGCCAGCTCGAAGGAGGAGCTGGTGCGGGTGCTCGCCTCGTAGAAGAGGGTGACGACGGTGCGGCCGCGCAGGGTCGGCACCTTCTTGATGTCGCGGCGGCCGACCTCAGCGAAGCTGTCGGCACGGTCGAGGATCGCCTCGATCTCCGCTTTCGAGAGCTGCTCGATCGAGAGCAGATGCCTCACGCGCCCACCTCGGCCGGCCGTGGCTCGGAGATCGTCACTTCGTCGCTGCCGTCGAGCTCCGAAAGTCGCACGTTGACCCGCTCCTCGCGCGCGGTCGGCAGGTTCTTGCCGACGTAATCGGGGCGGATCGGCAGCTCGCGGTGGCCGCGATCGCAGAGCACGGCGAGCTGGACCCGCTGCGGGCGACCGTAATCGAAGAGGGCGTCGATCGCGGCGCGCACGGTGCGGCCGGTGAAGAGGACGTCGTCGACGAGCACGACGGTGCGCCCGGCGAGGTCGAAGTCGATGTGCGAGGCGTGGACGACCGGTTGCGCTGCCGGCGACTTCGCCCCCACGTCGTCACGGTAGAAGGAGATGTCGAGATCGCCGATCGGCGCCTCGGTTCCGCTCAGCTCGGCCAGCAACGAGTGCAGTCGCCGGGCGAGCAAGGCACCGCGAGTATGAATTCCGACGATCGCCAAAGCGTCGGGCTCCGGGTTCTTCTCGGCAATCTCATGCGCGATCCGGCGCAGAGTTCGCTGCAGGTCGTCGTGCTCCAGCACGACCTTCTCGCTCACTGACTTTTGCTTCCTTCCTGGCCTCACGGGGCCTGGTTAAAGGACGGCCACGAGGCTAGCAGGAGATCCGGCGCTAGACGTCGGTCTCCGGCTCTGGCTCATCCCGTTCGCGGGCGCCATTCGGCACCAGCCTTGGCTCTCCCCGCTCGGGAAACGGAATCTCGATCAGATCGAAGTCTCGTGGCGCGAAGCTCGGCTCGAAGACCTCGCGGGCCTCGTCCAGAACGGTGCCGACGTGGTAGCGAGAGGAGATGTGGACGAGCGCGAGCATTTTCACGTGGGCTTCGCGGGCGACGGAGGCGGCCTGGCCCACCGTCGAGTGGCCGGTGTCGGCGGCTCGCTGGACCTCCTCCTCGGAGAAACTGGCGTCGTGGATCAACAGCTCGGCGTCGGCTGACGCTTGCACCGTCGAGTGGCAGGGTGCGGTGTCGCCGGTGAGGGCGATCGTCCGCCCCGGGCGCGACTCCCCCATCACCTCGTCCGGGCGCACCGGCCCGGAATTGCCCTCAACCTCCTCGCCCCTCTGCAGGGCGGCGAAAGCCGGGCCTTCGGCGACGCCGAGGCGCTTGGCGGCCCCGGGATCGAAGCGACCGGGGCGCTCCTCCTCGACCAGGGCGTAGCCGTTGGCTCGCACGCTGTGCTCGACCGCGAAGGCCTGCACCTTGGCGCCATCTTGGCGAACCCTGTCGCCGGGATCCATTTCGACCAGCTCGAGGTCGTAATCGGTGCGGCCGATCAGGCGGCCGAGCATCTTGAAGAGGTCGCGCAACCCGCGCGGGCCGTAGATCGTCAAAGGCTCCTCACGGGCGGTCAGGTCGTAGGTCTTGAGCAAGCCCGGCAGGCCGAGGATGTGATCGGCGTGGAAGTGGGTGAGGTAGATCTCGTCGACCTGGGCCAGGCCGAGCGAGCGCTGCAGCTGGCGCTGCGTCCCTTCGCCGCAGTCGAACATCATCCGCTTGCCGCCGCGGACCAGCATCACGCTCGCGGTCGAGCGCCGCGCTGACGGGACCGAGCCCCCTGTGCCGAGAAAGATCGCCGAGAGATCCATGCGAGCATGCGAGCCTACGCGACGCGTCGGCTCAGCCACCCGAAGCTAGACTGGCCTTTGAGCGCCCGTAGCTCAGCTGGATAGAGCGCCGCCCTCCGGAGGCGGAGGCCACAGGTTCGAATCCTGTCGGGCGCGTCTCAGCAACGCCGGATCAGGCGGTCTTGAGCTTGGCCAGCCACTCCTCGCGGTCGAAGCTGGCGGGCTCGTTCTGGTCGAGAAAACGCTCGAGCACGGTGACGAACCGAAGCGGTTGCTCGACCTGGGGCAGGTGGCCGGTTCCTTCAAAGATCTCCAGCTGGCTGCCCGGAAGCATGCGGTGGGCTTCTTCGCCGTGGCGCACCGGGATGATCGGGTCACGGGCGCCCCAGACGATCAGCACGGGCACCTGCTCGGCGAGGTAGAGGCGATCCGAGGCAGAAACCTGTTGGCCTTTCGTGCCGACGACGGAGCGCAGGGTCGCCAGGAACGCCTTGCGGCGCTCGGGCTCGGCCAGCGCCGCGTAGCCGCGAGCCACCTCGGCCACGTCAGGGCCCGGCCTGATCCCGATCGCCGCCATGCCGCGACCGATCGCGCTGCCCGCCTTCTCTCCCATGCTCGCCGTTGCGGCGATGAAGAGGTCGGCGCCGGGCAGCGCGGCCGCCCGCAGGACGGGGCTCACCTCCGGCCCCAGCCCGCCGCTGGAGACCAGGACCAGGCGTTCGACCATCTCCGGGAATTGGTAGGCGAACTGCATCGCGATGCCGCCGCCGAGCGAGTGTCCGACCAGCGTGGCGCGCTCGTGACCGAGCGAGAGCAAAAGGTCGCGCAGCCCGGTGGCGAGGTTGCCCAGCGAGTAATCGCCCGGGCCGCCTCCGGACATGCCATGGCCCGGCAAGTCGGGGGCGATCGTCGTGTAGCGATCCGCCAGCGGCTCGAGTACGCCGCGCCAGTGCTCGGAGCTGACCGCAATACCGTGGATCGTCAGTAGCACTGGGCCTTCGCCGCCGCCCAGGTAGCTGATCTCGCGCCCGTGCAGTTTCGCCGTCTTGAAGCTCAGGTCTGTCGAACCGGACGACTTCGAGCGATTGGCCATGCGCTAACGGTAGCTCCGTGCCCGGGCGGCGGATGCCCGCTTATCCGCTGCCGCTTCCAATACTGTCGCGCCCGATGGCCGAGGAGAAGAAGATTCGCCCGCCGCGTGGGGCGCTGATCGTGATCGCGATCGGCCTGCTGGCGACGGTAGCGGCGGCGCTGCTCAGCACCGATGAGGCGATCGGCACGGCGACCCTGGAATGGGTCGAAGAAGCGCCGATGCGGAGCTCGAAGCCGGTGACGATTCCGGGTGGCGGGCAGATGCAGCTCGCCGAAGCCGAAATCCGCTCGACCGAACCGAACATCAGCGACTACACGCTGTTCCGGGTCTCGGCGGTGCTGACGATCGACGCCGGCTCGGCGGTCGGGCACGGCCGGCTCAGCTGCGCGGTCCACGTGCCGTCGCCGACGATCGTCGCCCAGACCTACAAGAGTCGCGCCGCCTACCCGCGCTCCAGCGAAGACCTGTTCGAACAGGACACGCCGGAAACATCGCTGGTCAAGTTCAGCTCGCACAGCACCGAACTGGCCTCGGTCGACGTCAGCGACGTTTTCGGCAAGCGCTACACCACCGAGAAAGGCATCGTCGTCGAGTGGGCGCCCTACCGGATCGGGCAGCAGGTCTGGAAATTGGGACTGCCGAGCGGGCGACCGAAGGAAGATTTGAAGCTGCCCTTCGTCTCGATCTGGCGAACGACCGCGACGCCGGCTGCCCGCATGGCCTGCACGGTCGAGACCGCGGCCGGGTCGGCCACGGTCCGCACCGCCGGCTCGCTGCCCGGCTAGGGAGCGACGAGCAGCTCGGGACCTTCCTCGCTGCCTTTGCCCACCTTGTTCAGCTTCGGGTTTGCTGGGGTGCTGTCCATGCGGTTCGCCGGCAGCGGCGCGCACATCGCCACGGCGTCCTCCAGCTGCAGGTCCGGGCGCAGCCAGGCGGCTTCGGCCTCCGGTCCCGGCAGGATCGCCGGCATCCGGTCGTGGACCTTGGCGACCAGCTCGTTTGGGGTCGTGGTGACGATCGTGCAGCTGTAGAGCCAGCCGTCGTCAAAGCCGCGATCCTCCGGGTCCTCCCACTCCTTGCGTGTGCAGATGCCGGCGAAGGCAAAGGGCTCTCCCCCGTCGACCGTAAAGCGCCAGGGCTGGCGCGGCTGCTTGGGATCCTCGGCCACCATCCACTCGTAGAAGCCGTCGGCGACGATCAGGCAGCGGTGGCGGAACTTGCCGACCAGGGGCGAGTAGGCGCGGCTCGAAGTGAGGTTCTCGGCCTTGGCGTTGATCATCCGGTAACCGACTTTTAGGTCTTTGGCCCAGCGCGGCACCAACCCCCAGCGCATCAAGCGCGCCTCGCGCTCGCCCTGCGCCGCCTCCTCTGGGTCGGGCGAGGAGCGCACGGTCAGCACCTCCTGAGTCGGGGCGACGTTGTAGCGCCCCAGCGCCGACTCGACCTTCTTCATCCGCTCCTTCGACGGTGGGGGCGCCTTGACGGCGGAGTTCCGCTCCAGCGCCTTCTCCAGCTCGACTTGGAACTTGTCGGCGATCTGCTTTGAGTTTTTCGCCGTGACCGTGAATCGTCCGCACATGGCTAGGCAGGGACCTTTGCAGGCCGGGCAGCCGGGTGCTCCCGATACCAGTCGAGGGTGTCTCGCAGGCCCTGGGCCAGTTCGACCTCGGGACGCCAGCCGGTCAGCTCGCGCAGCTTGGTCGAGTCGACGAACTGGCGATCGATCTCGCCGTCAGGGGTGCCACTACCAAGGTATTCGGGTTCGACGCCGGTGCCGGCCACCACGGCGATCAGATCGACCACCTCGCGGACCGAGTGCGGGCGCTCGCCGCCCGCGTTGAAGGCCTCTCCCCTTGCTCCCTCGCCTCCCAGCGCGGCGGCGATCGCCAGGTAGGCGGCGACGGCGTCGTCGACGTGGAGGAAGTCGCGCTCGGGGCTGCCGTCGGAGCGGATCAACGGTGGGCGCCCTTCGAGCACGGCGATAGTGGTCTCGGGGATCAGCCGGGAGAAGTTGAGGTCGCCGCCGCCGTAGATGTTGGCGAAGCGGGTGACCGCTAGCGGCACGCCGTAGGCTTGGGCGTAGCTGCGGGCGATGATGTCCGCTGCCGCCTTGCTGGCGTCATACGGGTAGGCAGCGCGCAGGGGAAAATCCTCGCGGTACGGCAGCTCCGAGCTGGTGCCATAGGCCTTGTCGGAGGAGGCGAAGACGACACGCTCGACCCCGTGCTCACGACAGGCCTCGAAGACGTTCCAGGCGCCGCGAACGTTGACCTCGAGCGTCTCGACCGGTGAGGATCGGGCGACTCCGACGATCGTCTGCGCTGCCAGGTGGAAGACGGAATCGCAGCCCGCGACCGCGCCCGAGACGGCCTCGGCGTCGCGCAGATCGCCCTCGGCGAGCTCGACCTGCCCACGCAGGTCGAGCAGATCGAGGGCGGAGCGACGCGGCCCGCCGATGTCGGCAAGCCGCGGGTCGGGCCGGTCCAGCACGCGCACCGTCTCGCCCCGCTCCAATAGCGCCCTAGTCAAGTGCGAGGCGACGAATCCGTGCGCGCCGGTGACAAGCGACGTCACGACGACCGGTCTCCCGCCACCGCATCCGACATTGACCACGCTCTGGGGGGGTCAATGTCGGATGCGGTGGCGAAGGCCCGCCAAGGAGCCTTGCCGGAGGACCAGAGATCGTCGAGCTCGACCGCGTCCTTGTAGGTGTCCATGCAGTCCCAGAAGCCCTCGTGGCGGAACGCAGCGAGCTGTTTGTCGCTTGCCAACCGTTCCAGCGGCTCTCGCTCGAGCACGCTCTCCTCGCTGATGTACTCGAGTGCGCCAGGCTCAAAGCAGAAAAAGCCGCCATTGATCCAGTGCTCGCTGCGTGGCTTCTCAACGAACCCTTCGACCCTGTCGTTCGCGCCGATCTCCGCCACTCCCCATTGCAGATGAGGCTGGACCACCGTCACCGTGGCCAGTGAGCCCTGATTGCGGTGGAAGTCGAGCTGGGCATTGAGGTCGATATCCGCGACCCCGTCGGCGTAGGTTGCGCAGAAGCTCCCCCCACCGAGCCGCTCTCCCAGACGCGCGATCCGCCCGCCAGTCGGCGTATCGAGCCCAGTATCGACGCACCCGACCTCGATCTCACCCGACCAAGCCTCCCCCGCAACGAAGTCCTCAACCATCTCGCCGAGATATCCCGTCGCAAGCACAAAGCGCTCGAACCCCTGCGCCGCGTAGATGCCGATCACGTGCCAGAGAATCGGGCGCCCCCCAATCTCAACGAGAGCCTTGGGGACGGTCTCTGTCCGCTCCCGGAGCCTGGTTCCGCGCCCTCCGCAGAGGATCGCGACTGGAGGCTTAGCGGTCATCTCGGTAGGGGTGGAGCGTCTTGTACTTTTTGGGCGTCCACCCCAGCGGCGACAGCAAGTCGGTCTCCATCCAAAAAGTTAAGCGGAACCCCTACCGAGATGACCGCTCAACCACCAGCAACAGCCGGCAGGATGGTCACCTCGGCGCCGTCGTCGATCTGCGTCTCGAGGCCGTCCTGGAAGCGGATGTCCTCGCCGCTGACGTAGACGTTGACGAAGCGGCGCAGGTCGCCGTCCTGAGTGATCCGCTCGCGCAGGGTGCCGTGGGCCTCGAAGACGGCGTCAAGTACCTCGCCGACGGTGGAGCCGGAGACGTCGAGCTCGGCCTCCCCCCCGGTTGCCGCGCGCAGCTGGGTCGGGATCTTCACGGTGACTGACATCAGGCTGTTACCTCCTGGCGGAACTCGGACTCGAAGCTCTCGAGGTCGGGGTCGATCTCGTGCATGCGGAACCTATCGCGAGTCGCGTCGAGCGTCTTCAGTCCCTCGCCGGTGATGTAGACGACGACGCGCTCCCCGGCGTCGATGTCGCCGCGCTGCGCCAGCTTGGCGAGGACGCCGATCGTGACGCCGCCGGCGGTCTCGGTGAAGATCCCGGTGGTCTCCGCCAGCAGGCTGATCCCGTCGCGGATCTCGGCGTCGCTGACCGAGTCGATCGCGCCCTTGGTACGGCGCGCATGCTCGACCGCGTAAGGGCCGTCGGCGGGGTCGCCGATCGCCAGGCTCTTGGCGATCGTCTCCGGCCGCTGCGGCTTGCAGACGTCCCAGCCTTCGGCAAAGGCGGTGGCGACCGGGCTGCACCCCTGCGCCTGGGCGCCGTTGAAGACCGGCAGCTCACCCTCGACCAGGCCGATGTCCAGCCACTCCTGGAAGCCGCGGCCGACCTTGGTGAAGAGCGAACCGGAGGCGATCGGGCAGACGACGCGATCCGGCAATTTCCAGCCGAGCTGCTCCGCCGTCTCGTAGGCGAGCGTCTTCGAGCCCTCGGCGTAGTAGGGGCGCAGGTTGACGTTGACGAAGGCCCAAGGGCGTGTTTCTGCGAGCTGAGTACAGAGCCGGTTGACGTCGTCGTAGTTGCCGCGGACGCCGACCAGGTTGGTGCCGTAGATGCCGGTGGCGAGCAGCTTCTGCTCCTCGAGGTTGGCCGGGACGAAGACGTAGGACTTGAGGCCGGCGGCGGCGGCGTGGGCGGCGACGGCGTTGGCGAGGTTGCCGGTCGAGGCGCAGGCGACGGTGTCGAAGCCGAGCTCCTGCGCCTTAGCGACGGCGACGGCGACGACGCGGTCCTTGAAGGAGTGGGTCGGGTTGGCGGCGTCGTTCTTGATCCAGACCTCGGCGTCGAGGCCGAGGCGGTCGGCAAGGCGGTCGGCGCGCAACAGCGGCGTCAGGCCGGGCTCGAGCGGGTCGCCGGGGCGCCCCTCGAAGGGCAGGAAGTCGGCGTAGCGCCAGATCCCCTGCGAACCGGCCTGGATCTTGCGCTTGGTCTCCGCCGGGTCCAGCCCGGAATAGTCATAACTGACTTCAAGCGGGCCGAAGCAGTTCTCACAGGCGAAATGAGCGCCGAGGTCGTAGGTCGCCCCGCACTCCTTGCACTTCAGATTCTCTATTGCCATCCGATCTTCCTTTTTGTTACCGCCAACAAAAAAACCTCCGCCTTTTTGTGGGGCAGAGGTCCGATCGGACTTTCCCCACATCTTCCAGGTCGCAAGACCTGCTGGAGTTGGCACCTCCCTCGAATCTGAGATCCGAGGCGGTTGCCGGGGTTTCATCGGGCCAGTCCCTCCACCCCTCTAGATGTGGCGCTTATGTAGGCACGAACCTTACCAGGGGCATTCCCGATCGGCCAATGCGCGGGTCTACGGCTAACCTAGTGCGGCTATGCCCGACGAGACGATGAGCGTGAACGATGCCGAACCTTCCGAAGCCGAGGCTGCGGCGCGTCGGCCGGCGCGGCGAGCTCATCTCCACGGCAGCGCCGGCTGAGCCACAGACGCCCAGCGTCGAGCAGATCGACTCCAGTGGCCTGCGCTGGGTCAACATCGAGCGCCCAGGTGCGCTTGAGCGCACCTGGCTGGAGGAGAACTTCGACTTCCACGCGCTCGACCTCGAGGACGTGCTCTCGCGCAACCAGCGCCCGAAGATCGACGTCTACGACGACTACCTCTTCATCGTCCTGCACTTCCCCGTCTTCGACCCGGCGGCCGGGCGGCTCGGCACCGGCGAGCTCGACCTCTTCGTTGGGCCCGGTTATGTGGTGACGATCCCGAACCAGCCGCTACAGCCGGTCGAGTACCTCTTCGAGCGCTGCCGCGCCAAGGAGGAGCTGCGCGAGCAGCTCTTCTCGCGCGGCTCCGGCTACCTGCTCTACCGCCTCGTCGACGACAGCTTCGACTACTGCTTCCCGATGCTGCGCAAGATCGGCAACAAGCTCGACGCGCTCGAGGACGACATCTTCGAGGGGCGCTCGGAGGAGGTCGTGCGCGACATCTCCAACGTCAAGCAGGAGATCATCAACTTCCGCAAGGTGATCCGGCCGCAGCGGCCAGTGCTGCGCGATCTCGAGCGGGTCAAGCAGCGCTACCTCGCAACCGACCTCGACCTCGAGATCTACTTCGACGACATCGTCGATGCCCACGAGCGGATCTGGGACATGCTCGAGAACTACAAGGAGGTTGTCGAGGCGCTGGCCGAGACCAACGAGTCGGTGATCTCCCACCGGGTCAACGACATCCTCCGCGTGCTCACCTCGATCAGCGTCATCGTCCTGCCGCTGACCCTGATCGCCAGCATCTGGGGAATGAACTCGGGGGTGCCCGGCGAGCAGAGCATCACCGCTTTTTGGGTCATCGCTGGGGTGATGTTTGCCTTGCTGGTCGGCATGGTTGCCTACTTCCGCCGCCGCGGCTGGCTTTGATCGACGAGCTGTCTATAGCCTGCCGGGAGTGGCCAATTTCCGCATCTGGGCGCCCTGGCGCCTCGCCTACGTGAAGGACGCATCGAAGGACATCGAGGAGGAGTGCATCTTCTGCGTCAAGCAGGCGGAGGACGATGACGAGGCGAACCTGATCGTCCACCGCGGCCGGCGGGCGTTCGTGATCCTCAACCTCTACCCGTATACGAACGGCCACCTGATGGTGGCTCCGTACGAGCACACCGGCCGCTTCCAGGACCTGCCGGTGGAGACGACCGCGGAGATGATGGCTCTGGCGCAGGCCGCAATTGCCCGGCTCGAGCAGGTCTACGAGCCGCACGGCTTCAACGTCGGCCTCAACCAGGGCCGCGCCGCCGGCGCCGGGGTCGAGCACCACATCCACCTGCACGTCGTCCCGCGCTGGGGCGGCGACACCAACTTCATGCCGGTGATCGCCGACACCAAGGTGATGCCGCAGACGCTAGAGCAGAGCTACGAGGCACTGAAAGGAAGCTTTGACTGACCAGGCCCCACTTGCACCCCCGGGCATCTTCAAGGCCTATGACATCCGCGGCCTCTACGGCACCGAGATGGACGAGACGACGGCACACGCGATCGGCCGCGCCTTCGCCCGCGTGCTCGGGCGGCTGCGCGGCAAGCGGCCGGACGAGCTGCGGGTCGGGCTCGGGCGCGACATGCGGCTGACGGCGCCGGCGATGGCAGCTGAGGTGCGGGCCGGCCTCGTCGCCGAGGGCGTCACCGTTCTCGACGCCGGCATGGTC
>DASYIY010000053.1:0-37845 GCA_035997045.1 Solirubrobacterales bacterium
GAGGCGTAGCGGGCCTGGCGCTCGGGGTCCTCGATCGCGTAGCGGAAGGGGTAGTAGGTCGCGTACATCAGGAAGACGATCAGGAAGCTGACCAGGGTCGGCTCGTCCCAGACCCACCAGTGTCCCCAGGAGGCCTTGGCCCAGATCGAGCCGGTGATCAGCACGGCGACGCCGAAGATCACCGACATGTGGATCGCGACGTACGAATAGGCGTCCCACTTGCGGTTGCCGCTGCGCAAGTGGGCGATCGCGAAGACGCCGCCGACGATGAAGCCGACCAGCGCCGTGATCGCCAGCGGCACATGCAGGTAGAAGATCTTCTGAACGAAGCCCTGGTCGCCGTCGAGCGGGGCGTAGAAGAAGACCAGCGAGAAGGCGGCGAGGATCGCGACGACGGTCGCGAGCGAGAGTGGTCTCAGTCCTTTGCCGTACATGCGTTTTAGGCGGTGCGGTGCGGCGTGCGCCTCAGTCCTCCAGGAGGAAGTCGAAGACGGCGTAGCCGACCAGGAGGAAGATCAGATCGTATAGGGAGAGCACCGCCAGCCAGGTGCCGAAGCGGTGGTAACCGGGTCCGCCCACCGCCAGCAGCGGCTCGCTGGCGCCTGTCGCGGCGATCATCAGCGGCACGACCAGGGGCAGCAGGACGAGCGGGCCGAGCAGATCGCGGGCGCGCGAATGCACCGCCATCGAGGAGATCAAGGTGCCGGTGGCGGCGATGCCGAGGTCGGCGAGCAGGAGGACGAGGGCTAGCGGGGCGAGCGCCGCGGCCGAGCCGAGGAAGAAGAGGGCGAAGATCGGCACCACGACCAGCTCCAGGACCAGCAGGTAGGCGAAGAGCGCCGTCGCCTTGGCGGCAAAGAGGGCGCTGCGGTCGATCGGGGCGAGGCGGATCGCATCGAAGCCGCCCTCCTCGCGCTCGCTGACGAAGAGGCGATTGACGCCGAGCAGGGCGGCGAAGAGCAGCGTTGCCCAGAGCACGCCGGCGGCGAGGCTGCCGGAGAGCTGGGTGCGGTCGAGTCCGAAGCGGAAGATGACGAAGGTGGTGGTGGCGAAGAGCGCCATCGCCGGCAGCGACTGCAGGGTGCGCAGCTCCGCCCGCAGGTCCTTGGCGAGGATCGTGGCGAAGGCGGTGCTGGTGGGCGTTACTCGCGACGGGGTCACGCGGCGACCGCCCTGCCGCCGGCCTCGAGCCGCAGCACCTGATCGGCCTCGGCTTCGAAGCGCTCGGGGTCGTGGCTGACGATGACGCGAGTGCGTCCCTCGCCGGGGCCGATCAGCGCCCGCGCCAGCTCGCGCCCCTCGGCGTCGAGGTTGGAGTCGGGCTCGTCGAGCAGCAGCAGCTCGGGCCGGTGCAGGACGCAGCGGGCGATCGCCAGGCGCTGGCGCATCCCGGCCGAGAGCTCGGCGACGCGCCCCTCGGCGCGCCGCTCCATGCCGACCGCGGCGAGCAGCTCGTCGATCCGCGCCTCACGGTCCTCACCCTTCATCCCGTGCAGTCGGGCGTGGAAGCGCAGGTTCTCGCGGCCGCTGAGGTCGCGGTAGAGCAGCGGCTCGTGGCCGAGGAAGCCGATCCGCCCGCGCAGCTTCCAGGTCTCGTCCGGGATCGAGCAACCGAGCGCCCGCACCTCGCCGCCGCTAGGCCGCAGCAGGGTGGCGAGAATCCGCAGCAGCGTCGTCTTGCCCGCCCCGTTCGGTCCCAGCACCAGCAGCGTCTCGCCCCGCGCCAGCTCGAAGCCGACCCCGTCGAGGGCGGTCCGTTCGCCGTAGTCGCGGCGCAGCCCGGCGAGGCTGAGCGCCGGTTCGTCTGTCGCCTGGCCGGGCTCCACTGCGGGGATTGTGAAGGTCCGCCGCCCCCGACGCTGACTTCGCCTTTTGTAGTCCAATAGGTCGCATAAAGGCGAAGTCACCGTGGGTGGTCGCTCGCGGTACGCTTTGAGTTTCATGAGCGATCATGCCCCCCTGCTGAACGAGGTCGACACCTACGGGCCGGCCTACATGCGCGTCGCCGACCAGCTCGGCCGCTACGAGGGCAACGAGGAGGAGGCGCCGCTGGCGATCGACCTGCTCGGGCTTTCCGAGGGCGACCGGGTGCTCGACGCCGGCTGCGGCCTCGGACGCTTCGTCGCCGCCCTGGCCGAGCATGGGATCGACGCGGTCGGGGTCGACATCTCCGAGATCGCGATCGCCGAGGCCAAGCGCGTCTACCCGGGCCCGACCTACTACGTCGCCGACCTGATGCAGCCGCTGCCGCCGGAGTTGCGCGGCTTCGACGGCCTGGTCAGCCTCTCCTCGAGCTTCGGCTTCGGCGAGACCGTGGCCGAGGACGAGGCGATGCTGCGTGCTTACCACGACGCGCTGCGGCCGAGGGGGAAGATGGCGATGGAGCTTTCCGATCTGGAGCGCTCGCGCCACCGGCTCAAAACCGACGAGGGCGTGGTCGAGCGCGAGACCAACGGCGTCAAGGAAACCCTCGACGTCGACTTCTCGACCGGGATGCTGCACGTCCACTACGTCTACGGCGACGACGTGGTCGACTCGCGGATCCGCATGTACGAGGCCGACGATCTCCAGCGCATGGCCGAAGCGGCCGGCTTCAGCGAGATCGAGCGCTACGGCAACTTCGCCGGCGGTCCGAAGCGTCCCGAGGACCGCCTGGTGCTCGTCGCCACGGCATGACCGTGCATGGCGCAGCTGTCGTGGTCGACGCTTACTCGACCGGGGCGCGGCTGGCGCCTCGCTTTGCCGCGGCGGGCCTGCCGGTCGTCCACGTGCAGAGCAGCCCGCGCCTGCCGGAGTTCTACTTGCGTGCCTTTCGCGCAGGCGACTTCGTCGAGAACGTCGTTCACGAAGGCGACCTCGAGGCGACCGTGGCGCGGCTCGCCGCGCACGACCCGGCCTTCGTCGTCGTCGGTGCGGAGCCCGGGGTGCCCCTGGCCGACGCGCTCAGCGAGCGGCTCGGGCTGCCCTCCAACGGCAGCGAGCTGAGCGCGGCGCGGCGCGACAAGAACGCGATGTCGGAGGCGCTGCAGCCCGCCGGCCTGCGCACGGCCGAGGCTCTGAAGACCGCCGACCCGGTCGAGGCGGTCACCTGGGCGGCGGCGCGCGGCGGCGATCCCGTCGTGGTCAAACCGCTCGACAGCGCCGGCACAGACGGGGTCAGCATCTGCAAGGACGGCGCTGCGATCGAGGCCGCCTTCGCTGCCAACCTCGGCCGGCCCAACGCCCTGCACGGCGCCAACGAGGAGCTGCTCGTCCAGGAGCTGCTGCAGGGCACTCAGCTCTTCGTCAACTCGACCAGCTGGGACGGCGTCCACCATGTCTCCGAGGTCTGGCGCGATAACAAGCTGCGGGTCGGCGCCAACTTCATCTACGACTACGAGGAGCTGCTGCCGCGCCACGGCGAGCAGCAGGACCAGGTCGTCCCCTACGTCGAAGCGGTGCTCGACGCGCTCGGCATCCGCTTCGGCCCCGCCCACACCGAGGTGATGCTGACCGCGACCGGACCGGTGCTGGTCGAGTCCGGGGCGCGGATGCACGGCTCGGTCCCCGACGAGATCGTCGACCGCTGCACGCCCAGCCACCAGACCCTGACCGCCGAGGCATACCTCGACCCGCACTCGGTGGCACGCCGAGCCGCCCAGCCCTACGAGCTGGCGGCGGGTGCCTACTGCGTGATGCTGATCTCCCAGCACGAAGGCCGGATCGTCTCCGACGCCGGCATGCGAGAGATCGAGGCCCTCCCCTCATTCGCCGGCACGATCTCGATGCTAGGCCCGGGCGACCAGCTCAAACGCACGATCGATCTCTTCTCCTGCCCGGGAATCATCTATCTCGTAGACCCGGATCGGGAGCAGCTAAAAACCGACTACGACCGCATTCGAGAGCTTGACGCAACCGGTGCGGTCTTCGAGGTGGAGCAGCTAGTTGCCTCGTGAGGGCGGGTCCCGGTAGGGGTGGAACGTCTTGTACTTTTTGGGCGCTGACCTAGCGGCGTCAGCAGCCCCGTCTCCATCCAAAAAGTTAAGTGGAACCCCTACCGGGACCCGCCCTCAACCACCCCGCTTGCGCAGGGTCCGTCGACCAACCTTCAACAGCGGTCCCGCCCCCTCGCGCAACGCTTTCGTCCGCACCGCCCCCTTGCCGTAGAGCAGCTTCGCCGAGGCCTGCACCGCTTCGCCGAGCGTGCGGTCGTAGGGGTGCCACCAGAAGTCGCGGGTCAGCCCTGGCTCCCAGGAGTTCATCTTCACGTTGACGCACTCGTAGAAGCCGAATTTGGAGTGCGAGCGGCCGACGCCGGAGTCCTTGACGCCGCCCCAGGCGCACTGGCAGGCGCCGTGGCTGAAGGAGTGATCGTTGATCCAGACCATGCCCGACTCGATCCGCCGCGCCATGCGCTCGCCCTTCTGGCGGTCCTTGGTCCAGACCGAGGCGCCGAGGCCGAACTCGGAATCGTTGGCGAGGTCGATCGCCTCCTGCTCGGAGTCGACGACGACGATCGGCAGCACCGGGCCGAAGATCTCCTCGTTCATGATCCGCATCGCGTGGGTGACGCCGGTGAGGACGGTGGGGGCGACGTACTTGCCGGGCAGCCCCGGAACCTCGGTGGGCCCGCCGCAGAGCTTGGTCGCCCCGGAGGCCTCGGCGTCGGCGATCAGGTCGACGACGATCTCGTACTGGCCGTCGGAGGTCATCGGGCCGATCTCGGTCTCCCATTGGATTGGGTCGCCGAGGCGCAGCCGCTCGGCCTCGCGGGCGACGCCGGCCGTGAACTCATCGGCGACCTCGCGCATGACGTAGACGCGCTCGATCCCCGAGCAGGTCTGGCCGGCGTTGGCGAAGCCGCCCCAGACGGCGCCGGAGATCGCGTTGGGCAGGTCGGCGTCGGCGCAGACGATCATCGGGTCCTTGCCGCCCAGCTCCAGGACCGAGCCCTTGAGCCGCGTCGCGCACACCTCCCCGACCTTGCGGCCAACCTCGACCGAGCCGGTGAAGAAGACCTTGCCGACGCTCGACTTGGCCAACGCATCGCCGACCGCGCCACCGCCGTGGACGACGCGGATCAGACCCTCGGGCAGGCCGCCCTTCTCGAAGACGCGGCGGATCGCCTCGCCCAGCAGCGGCGTCAGGCTGGCCGGCTTGAGCACGACTCCGTTGCCCGCCATCAGGGCGATCGCGACCTCGCCGAAGGGGATCGACCAGGGATAGTTCCAGGGCGCGATCACGCCGACTACGCCGATCGGCTCGTAGGAGAAGTGGCTTTTCTTGGTCAGCAGGAAGGACTGGGTCATGCGGACCTTCTCGTCGGCCAAGATCTTCGGGCCGGCCTTGGCGCACCAGTGCAGGGCGTCGACCGTCGGCAGCAGCTCCATCGTGTAGGCCTCGGCGCGCGGCTTGCCCTGCTCTTGCACGAGCAGCTCGGCGATCTCGTCGATGTCGTCGAGCAGGGCGTCGGCGGCCCGGCGCATGTAGGCGGCGCGGGCCTTCAGCGGCAGCTCGGCCCAGGCCGGCTGGATGCGGGCTACGTCGTCCACTACTGCCTGGACTTCGTCGGGCGTGATCGTTGCGACGGAGCCGACGAGGTCGCCTGTGGCGGGGTTGAACGACTCGAGGGTTGACCGGACAGTTTGGCTCTGCGTTGCGCTCTCCATCGGTCGATTGTAGGTGGTTGTGAGGCTCCTACCTACGGCGCCGTTTCTCCCAGCTTTAAGGCTGCGGGGCGCCCGCTGGCCCCGTGGTCATACTCAGCCTCAGTGGCCGACCGACTGTTCGATACGGGCGAACCTGCCCGGGCTGATGTTCCAGCTTCCGATGCTCCGCTGGCGGTGAGGATGCGCCCGCGGAGTTTGGATGAGCTTGTGGGGCAGGAGCACATTCTTGGTCAGGGCTCTTCGCTGAGGACCGCGATCGAGAGTGGGCATCCGCATAGCTCGATTCTTTATGGGCCGCCTGGGGCTGGGAAGACGACTTTGGCTCGGATTGCTGCCGCTGGTGCAGAGGGGGCGTTTGAGGAGGAGTCAGCCGTCAACGCCGGCAGGGCTGAGATCCGCGCCGTGATTGAGCGGGCTCGGGAGCGACGACAGAGCAGCGGCCGACCGACGGTGCTCTTTCTCGATGAGATCCATCGCTTCAACAAGGCGCAGCAGGATGCTTTGCTGCCCGCGGTCGAGGAAGGGCTTTTGACTTTGATTGGGGCCACCACCGAGAACCCCTACTTTGAGGTCAACTCGGCGTTGCTCTCCCGCTGCCAGGTCTATGAGCTTCAGCCTCTGGACGCGGGCCAGGTCGAGGAGCTTTTGCGCCGGGCGCTCGCGGATCCTGAGCGCGGGCTGGTCGATCCGCCGGCGATCGAGGACGCGGCGCTGGCGATGCTCGCGCAGCGCAGCGGCGGCGATGCGCGGGTGGCCCTCTCGGCGCTGGAGCGGGCGGTCGAACGCGCATCCGACCTTGACCCCACTGGAGGTGGGTCAAAGTCGGATGCGGTCGACGTCGCCGCGATCGAGGATGCGCTGCAGCGCAAGGCGCTCGACTACGACCGGCAGGGCGATCGTCACTACGACTTCGTCTCGGCCTGGATCAAGGCGACGCGCGGGTCCGACGTCGACGCCTCCCTCTATTACCTGGCGGTGATGCTGGAGGGTGGAGAGGACCCGCGCTTCATCGTTCGTCGCATGGTCATCCTCGCCTCCGAGGACATCGGCAACGCCGATCCGCAGGCGCTGCTGGTTGCCGACGCTGCGGCGCGGGCCGTCGACCGGGTCGGCTTGCCCGAGTGCGCGCTCAACCTCGCCCAGGCGGCCGTCTACCTGGCTCTGGCGCCGAAGTCCAACGCCTCTTACAAAGGGCTCGAGGCGGCTCGGGCCGAGGTTCGCGCGAACGGCGCTCAAACTCCCCCCGACTACCTGCGCGACGCCCATTACCCCGGCGCCAAGTCGCTCGGCCGCGGCGAGGGGTACCGCTACGCCCACGACGAGCCAGGCGGGGTCAGCGATCAGCAGCTGCTGCCGGAGGGGCTCGGGGACCGGCGCTTCTACGCTCCGACCGACCGCGGTTTCGAGGCGGATCTGGGCTGCCGCCTAGACGCTTTGCGAAAAAGCGTTCGTAAGCCTTAATTCCGCCTCAACCCGCAGAGGATTGCCGCAACTTCCCTGGGGGGTAGGTGTTTCAGAGTGCGGCTTTCCAAGCTAGAGCCAGGGAGAGCCGACACACCGGCCGGAGGCCTGGACTGGGGGCCTCCGGCCGGGTCTCAAAAGGGACACACAGGGGGGAACGGTGATTGCGCCTTTACTTGGGCGCAATCACCGCGTTCGGGGAGACTTCGCGCCTCCTCTATCGTCCGCCTATGGCTTCCGAGAAGCTGCGACTTGGCGGGATGGCTCTACGCAACGGGCTGCTGATCCATGGGCCGACCCATTGGGCCGCCGCGGTGCGCAGGCCCGACGGCAGCCTCGAAGTCGCTTCCGCGGCCAAGCCCGAACTCGCTCCCGGTCTGGCGACCCGGTTGCCCGGCCTGCGCGGCCCGCTGAAACTGGCCGAGGCGATGGCGGTGCTGCCGCTTGTGCGGCGGCGGATGCCGGCCGCGCGGTTGCCCTTCGAGGACCGGCGCGTGATCGCGGCGATCGGCGGCTCCCTGCTCGCGACCGCGGCCCTGCGCAAGCGCTTCGGCAGCTCCGCCCTGCGCGAGGGCGCCGTGCAGGCGATCGGCGCTCTGCCGGCGATCGTCGCCCTACTCGATCGCGACCTCGCCGCTTACCACGGGGTCGAGCACAAGGCGATCGCCGCCTACGAGCAGGGCATCGACGATCCCGCCGGGGTGCCCAAGGAGCACGACCGCTGCGGCTCCAACCTGCTGGCGCCGATGATGCTGCTCTCCGCGGGGGGCACGGTGGCGCTGGAGCGCTTGGTCGAGCGGCCGAGCCCGGCGACGCGCGCCGCGGTCGGCCTCGCCGGCGCCTCGATCGCGGTCGAGATGTTCGCCTGGAGCGACCGCCACCACGGCGACCCATTGGCCGAGGCCTTCCACGCGCCCGGCCGCGAGATCCAGCGCCTGATCGCGACCAAGGAGCCGACGCCGCACCAGCTCGAGGTCGGCATCGCCGCCCTGGCCGAGATCCTCCGTGCCGAGAACGGCGCGTAGACTGCCGCCTCGTGTTTGGACGGATCGACCACATCGGCATCGCCGTCGAGGACATCGACGCCGGGATCGAGCTCTACGAAAAGAGCTTCGAGATGGAGCTTGGCCTGCGCGAAACGGTCGAGGAGCAGGGCGTCGAGGCGGCCCTGCTCAATGTCGGCGAGGGCCACGTCGAGCTGATGGCGCCGACCGGCCCCGACACCCCGGTCGGCAAGTTCCTTGCCAAGCGCGGCGCCGGCCTGCACCACGTCGCCTACGCGGTCGACGACATCGACTCGACGCTCGAACGGCTGGCGGCGAGCGGGATCGAGCTGATCGACGCCAAGGCGCGGGTCGGCATCGGTGGCAGCCGCGTCGCCTTTCTGCAACCGCGCTCGACCGGGCGCGTGCTGACCGAGATCGTCGAACCCCGAGGAGGAGAGCACTGATGGCTGAGGCGCAGCGAGTTGAGATCGGCTTCGAGGGCGGTCAGGTCGTCTCGGTGAGGCTGTCGGACGACGAGCTGAAGGATCTGCGCAAGCAGGTCGAGAAGGGCGGCTGGCACGACATCGACACGGAGGACGGGACGCTCGCGGTCTACCTCGGCAAGGTCTCCTTCCTGCGTATCGACTCGGGTCAGCACAAGGTTGGCTTCTCGGGCGGCGCGTGATCCCCGAGTGAGACTTAGGACGGCAATTGGCTTGACCGGGGCAGCTGTTGTCGGCGCCGCCCTCTGGTGGCGCAAGAACCCGTCCGCGTGCCCCTACGGCCAGCGCTTCTGGATCGAAGCGCCGCACCCGGTGATCACCCGCGACCGCCTGCGGTCGGTTCTGCGGCCCGAGCCGGGCGAGCGCATTCTCGAGATCGGCCCCGGCGTCGGTTACTACACGCTCGACATGGCGGAGTGGGTCGGTCCCGAGGGCAAGGTCGAGATCTTCGACCTGCAGCAGAAGTTCCTCGACCACACCACGGGCCGCGCCGGCGAGCAGGGCCTGACCAACGTAATCCCGACCCAGGGTGACGCCACCGATCTCCCTTACGAGGACGGCTCGATGGACGCGGTCGCCCTGACCGCGGTCCTCGGCGAGATCCCCGAACCGGTGGCGGCCCTGCGCGAGATCGCCCGCGTGCTCAAGCCGGACGGCCGCCTGATCGTCGGCGAGCTCTTCGGTGACCCCCACTTCACCACCATCGGCAGCCTCAAGAGCCAGTCCGCCGAAGCCGGCCTCATGGTCGAGAACCGCTCCGGCAACTGGTTCGCCTACTTCGCTCGCCTCTCCGGCGTCTAGCCGCGGATCGCCTTGCCGGCGATGTTCTTCAGCCGGGTTCGGTCCCGCTGAGAGAGGTTGCTGGGGCGCCCCTTTGACTTCTTGACCAGGTTGAAGAGTTCGTGCTGTTCCTTTTTGGTCAGGTTGCTCTTGACCCGGTCGCGGCCCTTCTCGACCAGCCAGACCGAGACGACCCAGACCATTTTCCAGGGGACTCGCTTCCAGACTGCTGGCGCGGCGCGGCGGGCGATCCAGAAGGGCATGCGGGGGTTGTACCCGCTCAGAGCGGGGGACAACCTCTAGCTGTCGAAGGACGCCGACTGGCACTGGGGGCACCAGTAGGTGGTGCGGTTGGCGTCGCCCTGGCCGCGGGAGAGAATCGGGGTCCCACAGGTGGGGCAGGGCTGGCCGGCGCGGCGGTAGACGGCGTTGGCGTGGCGGCCGTGCTCGACCGCGTCCTGCATCAGGTCGTGGGCGGCGGCGCTGACCTCGACGAGCTGCTCGTCGGTCAGATCGCCGATCGGCTGCCAAGGGTCCAGGCGGGCGGCGAAGCAGGCCTCGCTCTTGAAGATGTTGCCGATGCCGGCGACCAGGGTCTGGTCGAGCAGGGCGTCGCCGAGGGTGCGATGCGGCTGGGCCCGGAGCGAGCGAGCCACCGCCTCGCGGTCGGCGGCGAGAATGTCCGGGCCGAGGCGGGACAGGGTGGGGTCGCGGCGCAGGGCGTCGGCTCTGAGCAGCCGCAGGGTGGGCCCGCCGAACTGGACCGCTTCCGAGTTCTCACCCCTGAGCACGGCCCATGCCGCCCCGGCCGGCTTGCGCCAGGTGGCACCGTGTGGATAGACGTGCCAGGAGCCGCTCATGCCGAGGTGGCTGTGCAGGGCCAAGTCGCCGAGGCGCAGCAGCAGGTGCTTGCCCCGTGCGTCGACTCGCTCCAAGGTCCTGCCATCGAGGCGCTGCACCCCGCTCGCCCGTCCGCGCGGGTTCGGGGCGCTGACCGTCAGTCGCTCGCCGCCGATTGCCGCCTCGATCCGCCTTGCCGCCCGCAGGATCGTGTCGCCCTCGGCCACGGATCAGGCGAGGGCGGTCCAGAGGCGGTTCTCGGCTTCCGCGACCCTCTTCGCCGCGGCGTCGATCTCGTGCCAGAGGGCCGGGTCGGGGTCGTCGCGCTCGCTGGCGGCGTGGAAGGCGCCGGCGAGGTCGGTCCAGCGCGCCGCCGCCTCGGCCGCGAGCGGGGCCTCGGGGCGGCCGGCCTCCTCGAGGAAGCGCGAATACATGAGGCGGAAGGCGCCGCCGCCGGTGCCGCGCTTCTCGATCACCTGGTAGCCGAAGCGGGCGCACCACTGCCAGTCATCGGCGACCTCGGGCCAGCTGCCGGCCTCGGCGGCGAGACGGTCGACGGCGCCGAGGCCGGAGAACTCGCCGAACTCCGACGCGACCATCGCCTGGGCGGCGCGCTCGATCGCCGCCGGGATCGCCTCGCGCAACTGCTCCTGGCCGACCCCGCCCGAGGCGGTGAACATGTGGCCGGAGAGGGGGTAGGCGGGGTGGCCGCTGTGGCGCGCCCGGTCGAGGTCCTCCAGCCGTGTCGTCGTCTGCAGCTGCTCGAAGCCTGTGTCGGAGAGGTGGGCGAACTCTTCGTCGTAGCCGGCGAGGACCACCGCGTGGCCGGGGAAGTGAGCCGAGTTGCCGTAGTGGTCGAGGTAGTAGAGGTCGGTGAGCAGCAACACCGGCTGGCCGGCGTCGACCTCGGCCCGCGCCGCCTCCCAGGCTCCGTCGTCGCCCTCCTCGAAGGTGCGCAGCTCCAGCGCCGCGCCGGTCAGCTCGCTGAAGTTCTCCTCGAGCCGGGCGGTGCGGCCGTTGAACCAGCGGCTCGGCGAGGCGTCCTCCAGCGACACGTAATAGAAGCAAGCGCCGGCGCCGAGGCCGAACGCCATCTCCTCGCTGATCTGCGCTCCGTGGAAGCCGAGCAGGTTGCGCAGGGCGGTCGAGCCGCAGTGATGGCCGGGCGTGTGGGTGTAGCCAGGGACAGAGGGCATAGGTGGGACGGATATTGACTGAGGCTCTTGGCGGGCAGGTCCTGTCGCGGGGAGGGGGCCTGCGGGCGGGGGCGGGGCCTCGGTTCTCGGCCCCCTCCCCGCGCCACCCGCCCGAGGGTCCTATCCTGCTCCCGCCTATGTACGGACTCGATGTTCAACTACTCCGCGCGATGCGGACCAGGGGGCACGCGCCCTGGATAGAGAAAGCTGCGAAAGCGCTGGGGAAGGCCGGGAACAACGGGGCTATCTGGGTGGGGCTCTGTTTGGTCGTGCTGGCGGCCACAGATTCCAATGGCGAAGCTTGGTTCATCTGTGCGCTTCTGGCGCCGATCGCGATTGCGTTCAACTATGTGATCAAGCTGATCGTCAAGCGACCGCGGCCGGTGCTCGAGGGGTTGCCTCCGCTGGGCGGCGCTCCCAGCTCTCTGAGCTTTCCTTCCGCGCATGCGACCTCTTCGTTCGCGGTTGCCACCGCGATGACTCGCGTCGATGCTTGGGGGGCCCTCGCGTTTGTCTTGGCCTTCGCCCTCTCGCTCGGCCGTCCCTACCTTGGGATGCACTACCCGTCCGATGTCCTTGCCGGCGCCGTGCTCGGCGTCGCCCTGGGCCTGATCGTGCCGCTCTCGCTATGAAGGTCGGGATCGTCGGGCTGCCCAACGCTGGCAAGTCGACCCTCTTCAACGCGCTGACCAAAGGTGGGGCGCAGACCGGGGACTACCCGTTCACGACGATCGAGCCCAACGTGGCGATCGCTCCGGTGGCCGACGAGCGGCTCGAGGCGATCGCGGGGACCGTGCGCAGCTCGAAGCTGGAACCGGCGACGATTGCCTTCCACGACATCGCCGGCCTGGTCAAGGGCGCCTCGGAAGGGGAGGGCCTGGGCAATCAGTTCCTCGCCTCGATCCGCGAGACCGACGCGATCTGCCACGTCGTCCGCTGTCACGCCGACTCCGGCGTGCCGCACCCCGACGGCCGGGTCGACCCGCTCGCCGACATCGAGACGATCGAGACCGAGCTGATGCTCTCCGACTACGAGCAGGCCGAGCGCCGCCTGCACCGGGTCGGTAAGGGCGCGAAGACGGGAGACGCCGAGGCGATCGCCGAGCGCGATTGGCTGGAGAAGGTCGTCGCGGCGCTGGCCGAAGGCAAGCCGGCCCGCTCGATCCCGGTCCCCGATGCGGCCGCCGACGGCCCGCGGAACCTGCAGGCGCTGACCTCGAAGCCGATCCTCTACGTCGCCAACGTCGACGAGGGCGACGCCGAGGCACCGGAAGCGGTGGCCGCCCACGCCGAGGCGGTCGGCGCCGGCGTGGTCGCGGTCAGCGCCCGGATCGAGGGCGAGCTGGCCGAGCTCGACCCGGCCGAAGCCGAGGAGATGCGCGAGTCCTACGGGGTCGGCGGCTCGGGCCTGGCCCGCCTGGTCCGCGGCGCCTACGACCTGCTCGACCTGATCACCTTCTTCACCGCCGGCGAGGACAAGGAGGCGGTCGCCCGTCCGCTGGCTCGCGGCTCGAGCGCCTGGGAGGCGGCGGGAACGATCCACACCGAGATCCAGGACGCCTTCGTCAAGGCCGAGGCGATCGGCTGGCAGGAGCTGGTCGAGTGCGGCGGCTACGCCCCGGCCCGCGACAAGGGCCTGCTCCGGGTCGAGGGACGCGACTACGTCGTCCGCGACGGCGACGTGATCACGGTCAAGGTTTAGGCGCCGCTCAGCTCCCTGGCTCTAGGGTTTGCCCCATGGACGAAGGGGGGCGCTTCCCAAAGGTGGCCGCGAAGGCGGGCCACTACGAGAGCTTCTATGTCAAGGCCTGCCGGCCGGGTGGCGGACAGGGGATCTGGATTCGCCACACCGTGCACAAGCGCCCGGGAGCCGAGCCCAACGCCTCGATCTGGTTCGTCCTCTTCGACCGCGAGGCCGAGGGGCCGCGGGCGACGAAGGTGACCGTTCCGGCGACGCAGCTCTCGGCCCCGGCCGGCTCGTGGATCAAGGTCGACGGGGCCGAGATCGGGCCCGGCAAGGCGAGCGGCACGATCGAGACCGAGGCGCTGGGCGCTTCCTGGGACCTGACTTTCGCCGGCGCCGCCGAGCCCTGCAAGTACCTGCCGGCGGACTGGCTCTACGAGGCGCCGGTTCCCAAAACCAAGTTTGTCGCCCCTTACCCGGACGCGACCTTCGCCGGCCGCCTGCAGATCGACGGCGAGGAGATCGCGCTCGACGGCTGGCCGGGGATGATCGGCCACAACTGGGGCAGCGAGCACGCCGAGCGCTGGGTCTGGCTCGAGGGCACGGGCTTCGGCGACTCGGCCGGCACCTACTTCGACGCCGGTGCCGCGCGGGTCAAGATCGGCTCCCGGACCACCCCCTGGCTGCCCTCGGGGATGCTCGTGCTCGACGGCGAGGCCCACCGCC
The DNA here is from genome assembly GCA_035997045.1 of Solirubrobacterales bacterium. Taxonomy (GTDB): domain Bacteria; phylum Actinomycetota; class Thermoleophilia; order Solirubrobacterales; family 70-9; genus VRUE01. Next base: position 13,825 of record DASYIY010000053.1, read on the forward strand.
TCGGCGGTCTCGGCAAGATCGGCTCGGCCTCGATCGCACCCGAGCCGAGCGCCTGCGAGTTCACCTTGCCGGGCAAGGACATCGTCGTCCGCGGTCGCGTCTCCGCTCCGAAGAAGGACTTCGTCGGCTGGGTCTACGCCGACCCCAAGGGCCCCGAGCACCACACGCTCAACTGCTCGGTTTCCGACCTCGAGCTGACCGTCGAACGCCCCGCCCTGCCCGCCCGCAAGCTCAGCCTCGCGGGTGGCGCCGCCTACGAGTTCGGCATGCGCGAGACCGACCACGGCATCCCGATCCAGCCCTACCCGGACGGTTGATTTGCTGAGTCGCTCTGGAGCGCGCTACTGGTGGGTCTGGGTGGCGGTGATCCCGATCCTGATCTGGACCGCGATCCGCCTCTTCGGCCTCGAGGGCGGCTACCCGCTGGTCGCGATGATGGCGTTTACGCCCTACGTCGCGATCGCGGCGCTGCTCGCCGCCGGAGTCGCCGCGGCGCTGCGCAACTGGGCGGCAGCGACCGTTGCCGCCGTGGCCATGCTCTGCCTCGCCGCCGCGGTCCTGCCGCGGGCGATCGGCAGCGAAGCGGCGGACCCGGCGGGCCACGAGACGCTGAGCGTGCTCTCGACCAACATCCACCACGGCACCGCCGACCCGGACGCGGTCGTCGCCCTGGTCGATCGCTACCGGCCCGACCTGCTCAGCGTGCAGGAGCTGACGCCGAGCTTCGCCGCGAAGCTGAGGCGGGCGGGGATCGGCAGCCGCCTGCCGGAATCGATGCTGCTGGTCCACCGCAGCGCCAGCGGCGCCGGCCTCTACTCGCGCCTGCCGCTGACGCCTCTGCCGCACCAGACGCGCTTCTTCTTCCGCATGCCGCGGGCCGCCCTGACCATGCCCGACGGGCGGCGGCTGCGCGTGGTCGGCGTCCACCCCTACCCGCCGCTGAGCAAGAACGGCGGCGTCTGGCAAGCCGCGCTTGAGAGCCTGCCGAGTGCCGGCGCCGGCACGCCCTGGGTGCTCGTCGGCGACTTCAACGGGACCCTGGATCAGGCGGAGTTTCGCGACGTCGTCGACCGTGGCTACCGCGACGCCGGCGACGTCACCGGCAAGGGCCTGGAGCCGACCTTCCCAACCATGGGTCACCGCTTGCTACCGCCTTCGATCGCGATCGACCATGTGCTCGCCGACCGCCGCCTCGGCATCGCCGATTACGGCGTCGACGACCTGCCAGGCAGCGACCACCGCGCGATCCACGCGCAGCTGGTCCTGCCCTAGCCGGTTCCGGCGCCGCCGGCCGGCCCACTCGGAGTGCCGGCTTTGGCGCCTTCTTCGGTTTCGCCACCGCCGACGGCCTTGCCGTTGACTTCCTTGACGAAGCTCATCCAGTCGCTGTAGGTGCCGAGCGCGGCCTCGAGCTGGTCGCCGCGGGCTTTGGCCACGCCGCCGGTGCCGTAGAGCTTCGCCCAGATGATCCGAGGGGAGACCCCGCGCTGGGTGACGACGACCTTCTTCAGCGACCCGTCCAGGTAGCTACCCAGCTTGGCGCTGATTTCGGGGCCCGAGAATTTGAGCGTCCAGTCGTGCAGCGGGCAGTAGTAGTCGTAGGGGTCGGGGACGCCGACGAGGTAGGGGATCGCCGGGCCGAAGAAGACGTTCTGGACGCTCTCGGTGTGGCCCCCCGAGCAGGCGGAGAAATAGGTTTCGGCGATCTTGCCGCCGTACATCAGGACCTGGCCCCTGGTCGCGTCGGCCGCGGCGTCGGTCGACGCGGTCTCGCTTTCGAGCCCGTTGTAGACCTGGCTGCGGGTGTCGTTGTAGAGGCCGAAGCCGTTGCCGCCGACGTTGACGCTGAGGGCGAAGGAGCGCGCCGCCACCGCCTGCGCCTCGAGCGCCGCCGCCGGCCAGGAGGGCGGCGACTCGTTCGGGATCACGCCCTTGACGTACTGATCGACGGGCAGCGCGTTGATCGCGTTGAGGGCGCCGGCGTCGCTGTCAGTCGGCACCACCTCGAGCGCGCCGCGGTAGGTGCCGATGCCGGCGATCGCGATCCGCCCGTGGCCGGCAGCGCGCAGCTTGCGCCCGCAGTCGGCCAGCGGCGCGCCGGCGGAGCTGCGCAGCTTGACGCTGGAGCCGCTGCGGTGGGCCTCGTAGCTGCGGCTCGGATCGAGCGCCTGGCCGCAGGCGCTGGTGGCGCCGCTGAAGCCGACGTCAGCGCCGGAGATGTCGAGCAGGACGCGGACGATTCGCACCCCGTCCACCTGGCCGATGCTCGTCCCCGAGTAGTAGTGGCCGAGGATGAAGCGGTAGTCCTTGCCGTGCTTGGCGTAGCCGTAGGCGCCGTACTGGCTCATCCCGACGCCGTGGCCGAAGCCGTGTCCCTTGACCAGCCAGGAGACGCTCGCGCTCGCGCTGGAGGCGAGAAGGAAGAAGAGGACCAGAGCTGTGAGGCGAATTCGCATCTTCGATTCAACAGGTTCGAGATGGAGGAGTCTCGGCCTGCTCTACCCTTCGATCTAAGTGCAAGCGTCAGACCACAAGCTCCTTGCCGCGGGTGAGTGGATCGAGACCGGCGAGTGGGGAGAGGTGAAGAGCCCCTATGACGGGACCGTCGTCGGCCGGGTCGCCGAAGGCGATGCCGGGCTGGTCGATCGCGCCGCCGTGGCCGCGCAGGAGGCCTTCGAGTCGGCCGACTTCCCCCAGCACGAGCGCGCCGCGGTGCTCGACCGGGCCGCCCACCTGGTCGGCGAGCGGACCGAGGACCTGGCGCTGGCGATCTGCGCCGAGGCCGGCAAGCCGTTGAAGACCGCCACGGTCGAGGCGGAACGCTGCGTCGACACGCTGACCTTCTCGGCGACCGAGGCCCGCAAGCTGACCGGCGGCACGGTGCCGATGGAGGCCTCGCCCGCCGGCGCCGGCAAGCTCGGCGTGATGCTGCGGGTTCCCTATGGCGTCGTCGGTGCGATCAGTCCCTTCAACTTCCCGCTCAACCTGGTCGCCCACAAGCTCGGCCCGGCGATCGCCGCCGGCAACGCGGTCGTGCTCAAGCCGGCTGGGCAAACGCCGATCTCGGCGCTGAAGCTGGCCGCGATCCTGCTCGAGGCGGGCCTGCCGGAGGCCTGGCTCAGCGTCATTCCCGGCCCCGGCTCGGAGGTCGGCAACGCGATCGTCGAGCACGAGCTGACCCGGGCGCTCAGCTTCACCGGCTCGGCCGGGGTCGGCTGGGGGATCCGCAGCAAAGTCCCTCATAAGAAGGTCAACCTCGAGCTCGGTTCTAACGCGCCGCTGATCGTCCACGCCGACGGCGATTGGCAGACGGCGGCCGACAAGGCGCAGATCCACGCCTTCTCCCACGCTGGCCAGAGCTGTATCTCGATCCAGCGGATGCTGATCCACGAGGAGATCGCCGACGCGTTCACCGAGCGCCTCGTCGCCAAGGTCGAGAAGCTGACCGTCGGCGACCCGCTCGATCCTGGGACCGACGTCGGGCCGCTGATCACCGGCGATGACCGCGACCGGGTCAAGCAGTGGATCGACGAGGCGGTTGGCTCAGGGGCTGAGCTGCTGACCGGGGGGGAGCTGGTCGACGAGGGCCGTTGCCTGGCGCCCACCCTGCTCGGCTCCCCACCCCGCGACGCCAAGGTCTGGTGCGAGGAGATCTTCGGCCCGGTGGCGACGATCGACCGCTTCTCTGATTTCGGCGCGGCGCTCCAGTCGGCCAATGACTCCAAGTTCGGCCTCCAGGCCGGCGTCTTCACCAGCGATATCGCCCGCGGCCTCGAGGCGGCTCGCACGCTCGAGTTCGGCGGCGTTCTGATCAACGAGGTGCCGACCTTCCGCGCCGATCAGATGCCCTACGGCGGGGTCAAGGACTCCGGCAACACCCGCGAGGGCCCGGCCTTCGCCGTCCAGGAGCTGACCGAGGAGCGCTTCGTAACCCTCCAGTAGTTCGACTCTTTCAGTAGTAAAAATTGGGTACCCTCTCCCCACGTCCAGCGAGCAAAGGGGAGAGACGAGATGAAGTCACGCGGTGTATTGGCCAGGGCGGGCGCCGCCCTGGGAGTCCTGGCGATGTTCTTGGCGATGGCGGCCGCGGGTAGCGCGGCGGTATCCGACACCGAAGGCCAGACCACGCTGGGACAGCGAATCGTGCCCGCTGCGCCGGGCGCTTATCGCTTCCTGCAGCTAGGCGGAGGCGAGCCGTACGCGGTGCGCGAAGAACTGGCCGCCGCCAACCCCGAACGCGCCGAAAAACGCACCTCGCTCTCCTACTTCGGCCAGCTCTCCGACTTCCAGCTCGCCGACGAGGAGTCTCCCGCTCGGCTCGAGATCATCGATCCGCTCTCGACCCCGCTCAACCTCCCCTTCGGCGCCGCCTGGCGGCCCTGGGAGGCGCTCGAGCCCCAGATCGACGACTCGATGATCCGCCAGATGGACCAGTTCGCCGCCGCCAGCCCCGTCGCCGACGGCAATGGCTCGCACGATCCGATGGGCTTCACGATCGACACCGGCGACTCCGCCGATAACCAGCAGCTCAACGAGACCGAATGGGTGCGGACCCTGCTCGAGGGCGGCACGCTCAATCCCAACAGCGGCGTCGACAAGAAAAAATATTCCAACCTGCTCTGCCCGAACCTGCTGGTGCCGGGCGCCGCCGAGGCCGCCCGCTACACCGGCGTCCAGGACTACAACGACTACCTCGAGGGCACCTTCCCGGAGTTCTATGACCCCAACAGCCCGGCGGGCCCGCACGCTGCCTGGCCCAAATACCCGGGCCTGATGGACAAGGCACAGCAGTCCTTCACCGCTGCCGGGCTGAAAGTTCCCTCCTACGTCGCCTTCGGCAACCACGACGCGCTCGTGCAGGGCAACGCGGCCTCGAACGCCGCCTTCGAGGCGGTCGCGACGGGCTGCCTGAAGCCGATCGGCCCGGTGCCGAATCCCGAAAACGCGCTGTCGCTGGTGACCTCGCTGCTCAACCCGACGAACCTGCTCACCACCCTGCTGACCAAACCCCAGAACCTGATCATCGTCCCCGGAGACCCGAAGCGCCAGTCCGTCTCCAAGAAGCAGTTCAAGGACATCTTCAAGGCGGGCAGCCAGGCCGATGGCCACGGCTTCGACTACATCGAACCGGCCCAGGAAACGGCCTCCAAAGGCGCCGCCGGCTACTACTCCTGGAGCCCCGACCCGGGGATGCGCTTCATCGCCCTCGATACCGTCGCCGAGGCGGGCACGATCGTCACCCCGACCGGTCACTTCACCGCCGACGGCAACATCGACGACCCACAGTTCAAATGGCTGGAAGGTCAGCTGAAAGCCGCGACCGAAGCGGACGAACTGGTGGTGCTCTTCAGCCACCACGCGCCGGAGAGCCTCACCGCCGACGCTCCCGACGAGCTGGCGCCGCCCTGCCTCCTAAACGATGCGCACGGGCACGACATCAATCCGGGCTGCGACCTCGACCCGCGCAACTCGCAGCCGATCCACCTCGAGGCGGACACGGTCGAAATGCTGCACAGGTTCCCGAACGTGATCGCCTGGGTCGCCGGCCACTCGCACGTCAACGTCGTCGACCCCTTCCCCAATCCAAGTGGACCGGGCGGCTTCTGGAGCATCCGAGTCGCCGCCGAGGCCGACTGGCCGCAGCAGAGCCGCCTGCTCCAGGTCTTCGACAACCACGACGGCACCCTCTCGATCTTCGGCACGATCCTCGATCACACCGGGCAATCGGTGGCACCGCCGCCGGGCACGGCAGCGAGCGGCATGGACCTAAACGATCTCGCCTCGGTCGGCCGCACGATGTCCTTCAACGACCTGCAGTCCGGCGCCCCGGGAGGCGAAGGCGAAGCGAAAGACCGCAACGTCGAGCTGCTGGTCGACGACCCGCGCTGACCGAAGCACGAACTGCATCAAATTTCCGGTCCAGGAGGCCGGGAATTTGATGCAGTTCGCCAGGAGTGGCGGCTACTCGTGCGGGTGGGCCATGCGGCGGTGATCGAGCGCCTGCTCGAGCACCGAGGGCTCGACGCCCTGCTCGAGTGCGACCTCGCGCAGGGAGCGGCCTGACTCGGCTGCGGTCTTGACGATGTCGGCGGCGCGGTCGTAGCCGATGTGGGGGTTGAGCGCGGTCGCCGTGGCGAGGGTCGCCTCGGCGTGGCGCGTCGTCATCTCCTCATTGGCCTCGATCCCGGCCACGCACTTCTCGCCCAGCAGGCGCGAGGCTGAGGCGAGCAGCTTGATCGAGTCGAGCAGGTTGCGGGCGATCAGCGGCACCCGCACGTTGAGCTCGAACTGGCCCTGGCTGCCGGCGACGGTGATCGCGGTGTCGTTGCCGATCACCTGGGCGGCGACCTGGATCACGACCTCGGGGATCACCGGGTTGACCTTGCCGGGCATGATCGAGGAGCCCTTCTGCAGCTCCGGCAGGCGCAGCTCGGCGAGGCCGGCTCGCGGGCCCGAGCCCATCAGCGCCAGGTCGTTGGCGATCTTGTTGAGCGAGACGGCGTAGACCTTGAGCGCTCCGGAGAGCTCTACCAGCGAGTCGCGGTTGCCCTGCGCCTCGAAGGGATCGAGCGGCTCGGAGATCTCCAGGCCGGTCTCGCCGGCCAGCTTCGCCCGCACCTTGGCGGCGAACTCGGGGTGGGTGTTGAGGCCGGTGCCGGTGGCGGTGCCGCCGAGCGGGATCTGGCCGACGCGGCGCAGCGTTGCCTCGACCCGCTGCACGCCGAGCCGCACTTGGGCGGTGTAGCCGCCGAACTCCTGGCCAAGGGTGACCGGGACCGCGTCCATCAGGTGGGTGCGCCCGGCCTTGACCACGTCGGCGAACTGCGTCGCCTTGGCCTCCAAGGCCGCCTCGAGCCCGCCCATTGCCGGCAGCAGGTCGTGCGTGACCTCGGCCAGCGCCGCCAGGTGCACGGCGGAGGGGAAGACGTCGTTGGAGGACTGGCCCATGTTGACGTGGTCGTTGGCGTGGACCCCCTCGCCGGCCAGCTTGGCGATCACCTCGTTGGCGTTCATGTTCGAGGAGGTGCCGGAGCCGGTCTGGAAGACGTCGACCGGAAACTGGTCGTCGTGTTCGCCCGCGGCGATCGCGTCGCCCGCGGTGGCGATCCGCTCGGCCAGATCCTTGTCGAGGCCGCCGAGCTCGCCGTTGACCGAGGCGGCGGCGCCCTTCAGCCGGCCCAGCCAGCGTACGACCGGAACGGGGACGCGCTCGCCCGAAACCGGGAAATTGTCGACGGCCTTGGTGGTCTCGCCACCCCAGAGCTGCTCAGTCAAAAGTCGTTGCCTCCATCGATTCGTTGTCCAGGCAGCGTATTGGAGCCGGTTTGTATGAGGGCCCCGTAACTGTGAAGTCCGAAGACTCGGTCAGCCACTCCGCGCGGGCGGAGCTGGAATCGTGAGCAATCGCACTCGGGCCCGACCCTTGCCGTCTTGCAGGCGGGCGCTGACCCGGTACCGGCCGGGGGCGAGCGAGGGCAGATCGACGGCGAGCCGCCCCGCCCCGCCGGCCTCCACCGCGAGCGTTTTCACCAGCTTCCAGTGGCGATGCGGCTCGTCCAGGCGCCGCCTGATCTTTACCACGGCCCTCGCCGGCCCGGAGAAGGACAGGACCAGCTTGTGGCGACTGAGCCGAGCGATCCTCAGCTCTGCGAGTGGTGCGGGAGCGGGCGGCGAGCTTCGCCGCTCGGCGGTGCGCCCCGCTCCCGGCTCCTCTCCGCCGGGCTCGCCGTTCGAGGGGTCGCAGGGAGACAGCTGGCGGATGTAGACCTCCGCCGGTTCTTCCCCGCTTGGCCCCTCGGGCGGCGCCTGGCCGAACAGGTTGGTGGCGCGGCTGGCGAAAGCCACCCGGCAGCCGTTGGCCGAGATCGCGGCCTGCTGGAGTTCTCCGTCTGCCGGGGTGCCGGTGGCGCCGCTTGCCCGGTCGAGCAGCGAGACCGCTCCGGTATCGAGGTTGCGCAGGTAGAGGTGGAAGCCGTTTGGGTTGGGGAATTCCGCCGCGAAGACGACCTTGCGCCCGTCGCCGCTGGCCCCGAAGGAGCCGTAGGCGAAGTTGGCCAGCTCGCCTTCCTTCTCGGTCACCAGCGTCATCGTCGCCGGGTCCGAGCAGCGGTTCGCGACGTAGGTCTGTTCGCCGGCGATCGCCAGCGGCGAAGGCAGCAGGAGGTTGAAGGCGAGCGAGCCGAACTCGACCTCGCACCCCTCTCCGCCGGCGAGGGCCGGCAGGTAGGAGCCCCTGTCGCCCGGTTCGCCGAGGGCGTTCTGGCTGACCAGCGTCGTCGTTGCGCTCTGCAGGTCACGCAGGTAGACGTGTTCGGAGGCGCTGTCTTCGACGCCGGCGACGAGGTTGGCCGCGTGCGAGGCAAAGGTGACGTAGCGGCCGTCGTCGGAGATCGAGCCGGCTTCGCTCGGTTTGTCGGCCAGCTCCCCCGCGGCGCCGCTCGCCCGGCTGACCGCGGTGGTGGTGTCCGTCTGCGTATCGCGGACGTACATCGTGGCGATCGCGGTTTCGGCGTGGTCGCCATCGGGGTCTTCGAGGTTCGCCACGCTCGCGCCGAAGAGGACGTAGCGCCCGTCAGCGGAGATCGCCGCCGCCGTCGCGCCGCGGCTGAGGATCTCCCCGCCGGCCCCGCTGACGCGGTCGACCAGCTCGGTCTCCCCGCTCTGCAGGTCGCGCCGGTAGACGTGCTGTTCGCCCGTTTCTTCGCCGGGCAGGGTGGTGCCGAGGTTGGTCGCGGCGGAGCTGAAGAGGACGTAGCGGCCGTCGCCGGAGAGCGCGAAGCCGGCGATGCCGGGTTCGCCCGCCGGCTCACCGGCCGCACCGTCGGCGCGGCTGACCAGGATCAGCTCGCCGCTGTCGAGGTCCTTGACGAAGCCCTCGACCGCGCCCGCGGGCCCCTGCTCGCCGAGGTTGGTGGAGGCGGTTTCGAAGCCGACGTAGCGCCCGTCGTCGGAGATCGAGACCGGTGTGTATTCGCCCGTGCCTTCGCCGTCGGCGTAGGCGCCGGCCGGCGTCGCCGAGGCGGGGAAAGTCTCGCCGGGTGTTTCGGGGCTGGCGGCCCCTGCGCTCGCCGGGAAGATGGCGAGCACCGCCGCCAGCAATACCGCCGATGCGAGTGTGGTGTGTCTGGGCGCCTGCGCGCAGGCCCTGACCAGGTTCTGGAACATCCGCAACCCCTTTCCGCGAGGGTGTCTAGATGGAGGGATCGGAGGGAGGTCTCCTGGCTTCCGAGCGTTTCTCGTCGCGCCTTCCCGGCTCTCGCCAGTGGCTGCACGGCGTGCGTGCAACGAGCTTCTCCTCGGTCACAGTGGCGGGACCGCGCCGGCATCTCACCGGACTTCCCTGTCCACCGATCCTTGGCTTTCGTTGGCGCCGAACCTATCGGAGATCCGGCCAGAGCGGTCGCGGTTCCGCCGCCCCCGCTATTAGGTTGAAAAAGTCAAGCGGTGAGGGAACCCGGTGAGAATCCGGGACTGACGCGCAGCGGTGATGGGGTGCGGGCGGCATCGAGGCCCGCGACCACCGAGTCCGAATGCTCGCCGCCTGACGCAGACATAAGGACCCTGTTTCGCGAACGGACGGTCGGTCTTCATCCCCTTTGCATCGCTGCGGTGGGGACGGGAACCCGTCGCCGTCCCCAATCAGAAGGAGATCCATCGATGCGTCTCACCATTTGCCGGCTTGCCCTGCTGGCCGCGGCCCTCGGCTCCCTGCTGGCGCCCTCGGCGGCGTCGGCGACGGCCAGCCCCGGCGAAATATCCACCGCCCTTGGCAAAGGGGTCGAATACCTCAAAGGCCTGCAGAAAGAAAGCGGCGAAATCTCCGGCTTCGGCGGCGATTGGGCGCTGACCTCGCTGGCGGCCGCGGGCGTCGCGGCGGCCGACGTCAACAAAGCGGGGAAAGAAGGCAAAGATGCCCGCAGCTGGTACGAAGGCCTGGTCGGCTCCCCGACCTGGCCCGGCGAAGGGGCCGTCTCGACCGACTTCGAGCGAGCGGCACTGCTCTCCTACGCGGCCGGCATCGATCCGGCGCGGGTCTCCAAACGGCAGAACCTGATCGCCAAGGTCGCCTCCTACTACGAACCGGCGAGCCCCGGCTACTACGGCTCGACTTTCAACGCGACCGTGTTCGGGCTGCTGGCGCTGGCCGACACGAAGACGACCGGCGGCGCCCTGCGCGTGCCGCAGGTGGTCCTCGACCAGGCCGTGAGCGCGGTGAAAGCCAACCAGCACACCGACGGCGGCTGGACCTGGGCCAAAGCCGCGGGCAGCGAAGAAGCGCTGAAAAAAGCCTCCGAACCGGACATGACCGGCGCCGCGATGGCGGCGCTCTGCACCGCCGGCGTCAAAAGCAGCGAAGAAGCGATCGTCAAAGCGAAGAACTACCTGATCTCGAAATTCGTCAAATCGACCGGTGCGTTCGAATCCGAATTCGGCGTCAACACCAGCTCCAACGCCTGGGCGGTCGACGGGCTCAAAGCCTGCGGGATCGATCCGCAAGGGACCGGCTTCGTCGGTTCCAAACCGAAAGAAAACACGCCGGTCAACTTCCTCCTCTCCCAGCAACTCGCCGGTGGCGGGTTCAGGTACCTGGCCTCCGGCAGCACCGCCGAAAGCAACTCCAGCCAGGATGCGGTGCGGGCGCTCGGCAGCGGCGGCTTCACCGCGACCCCGCCGACGCCGGCGAGCGGGCCGCAATGGAAGGGCGTGACCGAATTCGCCACCGGCGAAGCGGAAACCACCTCGCTGGCGCTGATCGTCAACGACGGCAGCTCGCCGTTGAAGATCTGCTCGGTCAGCCTGGCGCCGAAAGCGACGACGACGACGCTGGCGACCGTGCTGAACGCCGCCGTTGCCGGCACCACCCCCGCGTCCTGTGTCAGCGGCTTTCTGCCCGCCAGCGGCGAAGGCGCGATCACCCAGGTCAACGGCTTCCCGGCCGCCCCGGCGGAACGCTGGAAGATCTCGATCGACGGCGGCGGCGGCGAAACCGCGAGGCGCAACACGACGATCCACGTCGGCGACACGATCTACCTGAAGTACGAATAGGCGCCGGCGAAATCGTCGATTCCGGAGGCCGGTCCCGCACTGTGCGGGATCGGCCCACCGGTCTCGGTGCGGCTCCCGTGGCGTGGACTAGACTCGCGCCCACAAGAGGATCGGTGGACAGGGAAGGCCGGTGAGAATCCGGCACGGACCCGCCACTGTGATCGAGCGATACGCCCCTCGCACGCCCCCGTGGCAGCCACTGGCTCAGGTCGAGCCGGGAAGGCGCGAGGCGGTAGCTCGTAAGTCAGGAGACCTCCCTCCGATCCGCAAACGTCGATCGCCCTCGCGGAAAGGGGCCAGACATGCGCAAGTCACTCGCGGCGTTCTCCGTCGCCACCCTTCTCTTCCTCCTCGCCGTGCCCGCTGCTCAGGCTGTGACCCAGGTCAACGTCAGGATCGAGGGCGCCAGCGAAACCATCTTCGAGGGCCCGATCTCGGTCGAAGCCCACGGGGTCAAGGCCTCCTCCGACACCAGCGAAGGGCTTCGTCGCTGCGACGGGATCAACGTCAACGACCCCGGGAACGTGACCCCGGCACCGACGCCGACCGCGGCCTCTGCGAACGCGATGGCCTCGATCGGCGAGAGCTTCGACGGCCAGTGGTACGAAGGCTACGACGACTACTTCATCACCCGCTGGGGGCCGCAAGCGCAGGACCCGTCGGCGAGTGCCTACTGGGGCCTGCTCGTCAACGAGGTCTTCACCAACGTCGGCGGTTGCCAGTACCAGCTCGACGGCGGCGACGAAGTGCTCTGGGTCTGCGACGCCTTCAACGGCCGGCCGAGCCTGGCGCTGTTCCCCGTGGACGCGAACTACGCCTCCGGGCCGCGCCCGCTGACGGCAACCGCCGAGCTGGGCAAGCCGTTCGGGGTCGAAGTCGTCTCCTATGCCGACGATGAAGAGGCGGTGCCCTCGGCAAGCCCCTCGCGCAGCGGCTCCGCCGCCTACGCGGGTGCCGAGGTCGCTCCGGTGCTGACCGACGCCAGGGGGTTCGAGAAGGCCGACATGGCCAGTCCGCGGACAGTCACCACGGACTCGCAGGGCCGGGCGAGCGTCGTCTTCACCGAGCCGGGTTGGCACCGGATCAAGGCGACCCGGGTGAGTGGGGGGAAAGAGACCGTGATCCGTTCCAACCGCCTCGACGTCTGTGTCAAAGCAGCTGATGGCGGCGGTTGCGGCAACGCGGCTCCCGCGGCCTCGACCCCGGCGCCGCTGCAGACCCGGGTGCGCGTCGGAGGCCCGAGGCTCAACCGCAAGGGCCTCGCCCAGGGGAAGGTCGGGGTGAGCTGGAAGGTGATCGACCCCGGCGTGGGGGTGAGGCGCTGGCGGGTCTCCTCGCAGGAGGTCGGTCGCAGGGGCGCCCGCTACGTGAGCAGGACAAGCGGCAGGCGCGGGACCTCCGCTACCGTCCACCTGCCGGGCGGCGCCGGCTACCGGCTCCGCCTGACGATCGTCGACGCGCTGGGGCGCAGCTCCGACCTGGCGCTCGGGCGGGTGACCGTCCCCCGTGCCGGGCGGGGCTAGCGGCCGGCCGGTGCGGACGGCGCTGGCGACACTGGCGCTCGCCGGCGCCCTGTCCGCGCCGGCGCTTGCCGGGACGGGCCGATCGGGGCGCCAGCCGCTGCTTGACAGCACCGTCGGTTTCCTGCAGGAAAGCCAGCGCGCGAGCGGGGGCTTCGCCGTCGTTGGACGGAAACCGAGCCAGGGCATCAGCGCCTGGGTCGCGCTCGCGCTTGCCGCCGCGAGCGTGAATCCGCGGGACCAGGCGCGTTGCGGGGTCGATGCCTACGCCTACCTCGAGGGTCACTTCCACGAAGCCCTACGCGAAGAACTCGCCTGGCCGGAGATCGCGACGACGGCGTTCGAGCGCGAACTGCTCGTGACCGACGCCGCCGGCGCCGATCCGCACAGCTTCGCCGGCACCGACCTCGTCGCCGAAATTCTCGCCCGCCAGTTGCCGAACGGCTCCTTTCCCTATGTCCCTGGTGGGCGTGGCGAGGTCAACGACACCGTCTTCGCGATCCTCGCCCTCAGCCCGATCGCCGAGCCCACCGCCCAGGCGGCGGTCCGCGACGGAGCCGGGTGGCTGCTCACGCAGCAAAACGACGACGGCGGCTGGAGCTGGGAAGTCAAGGGCAGTCCCAGCGAAGTCGACCTGACCGGGGCGGCGATCGAGGCTCTCAGCGTCGCCGCAGAGCCAGGCGACGAGGCGACGGCGCAGGCGTTCGGGCAGGCCGAGGAAGACGCCTTCGACTACTTGCACGGGGCGCAGCGCTCCGACGGAGGCTTCGCCGAGTTCCCGCGGACGGAAGGCGAATCCAACGTCGCCTCGACCGCTTGGGCGGTGCAGGGGATCTGGTCCGCCGGCGGCAATCCCGAAACCTGGCTGACCGGCTCCGGCGAGGCGAGCGAAGAACCGCTCGACTACATGGAATCGATGCAGCAGGCGGACGGCCACATCCGCTGGCGCCAGAGCAGCGACATGAACGGCATCTGGATGACCGCCTACGTCGCCCCGGCCTTCGCCGGCCAGGCGCTGCCGATCCCGGCCGTGCCCCGCGCGGCGACGAGCGGGTCTGTTGCGACGAACGACGACGAGGCTCCGGCGAACTGTGGGGAATCGGGTCCCGGTGGGGAATCCCCCCAGCCCCCGACCAAGCCGCCGCAGCCCGGGGGCGGAGTGATCGCCGGCGGTGGCGGCGAGGGCGCGCCGCTGTTCAGCCGCCCCAAGCCACAGAGCAAGGGCAGGACGCCCGGAGGGGCGAGGCTGGTCCGCAACAAGGGCGCCCGACCGACCGATCACAGCGACGGCAACAGGCGCGGCGCCAACACGCGGCAGCCGAGCGGCACCGAGACGGCGGAGCCGGCCGGGCACGAACCGGTTGGCTCCGAAAGCGAAACGGTGACCGCGGGCGCCAGCTCGGCGGGCTCCGGCCGGGCCTCCGGCGGCGCCGGCCGGGAATCGCCGGCGCCGGAGACTGGAACGGACGGGCCTCCCCTCCCGGGGCCGCTCGCGGCGAAAGCGGGCGGGGGAGGGGATGGCCACGAGGTCAGCGGCGTCGTGGTCGGCGGCAGCGCGGCCGCCTCTCGGCCTGGGCCACTCGCCTTCGGCGCCCCGGGCCTGCGCAGCGGCGGCACCGGGGCGGGGAATTCGCAGTGGGTCGCCGCCGGAATCGCCGCCGCCGCCCTTCTGCTCGCCCTGCTCGGCGCCCAGCTCGAGCGCCGCCGTGGGGAGGTCCTGGCGTGATCGCCGCGATCGACCTCGGCGACGCCCTGGCCGACATCGCCACGGCGTTGCGGGTGCCGGTCCTCCTCGCGGCGGTGCTGGTCTTGCTGCTCTGCGCGGTTGAGCTCGGCCGCTTCGGCACCGAGCTCTGGCGGCGGCGGGTGCGCGCCCGGCACGTCGACCTGGCGGAGCTGACCGGGCGCGCGATCGCCGACCCGGCGCATGCCTCCGGCTACGCCTACAGCGCGCCGGGCGCCGCCGCCGCCGAGGCCCTGGTTGCGCTCACCGTCGCGGCTCACGCACCCGACCGGGCGTCAGCCAGCGAGCGCGCCCTGGCGAGCTACGAGCTGACTGTGCAGCGGCGTCTCGACCGCACCCGGCTGCTGGTCCGCGCCGGTCCGGCGATCGGGCTGATGGGGACGCTGATCCCGCTCGCGCCCGGGCTCGCGGCGCTGGGCGACGGTGACGTCGCCCAGCTGGCGGAAAACCTCCGCGATGCCTTCGGCGCGACCGTGGTCGGCCTCCTGGTCGGCACCGTCGCCTTCGCCCTGACCCTGACTCGCACCCGGATGTACACCGAGGACCTGGCGGCCCTGGAGCAGGCGGTCGGAACGTGAGCAGGATCGGCCTCGGCCGCCACGGCAAGATCGCCGAGAACGCCGGCGATCCGCTCGACGGCCTGGTCAACCTCTTCGACATCGGCATCGTCCTCGCGGTCGCCTTCCTGATCGCGGGACTGACGCTCAGCGTCAATCCGGACAGCGGCAGGATCCGACGGCGCGGCGCCGAGCAGGCGCGCGTCCGGGTGTTGCCGAAGCCGGCCGGTAGGCGCCGCGCCCAGGGCAAGGGGAGGCCGGTCGGCACCGCCTATCGGCTCGCCGACGGCCGCCTGGTGATCGTGCCGCCGCGCTGAGCGCTCAGCCCTGGGCGTGACCCGCGTCGAAGCCTTCGCGGTAGGCGCGCAGGAAGGCTGGGGAGAGCGGCCGGTTGTCGGGGCTGTAGCGGGCGGCGGCCGAGAGGCGGCGGATCAGATCGGTGTGGATGCCGTCGGTGTTTTCGGCCGCGTGTTCGGCGGCGCCGAGCAGATAGCCGAGCTGAAGGTTGGCATTGCCGCCCGGCTCGGCACGGGCTTCGGCGTTGAGCCTGGTCGCCGCCGCGACCAGCGCGGTGCCGACGGTGGCGAGATCGCCGGCCTGCTGGTTCTCGGCCAGGCACTCGCCGATCGGTGTCTCGCCGCGCAACTTGACCGGCCTCGGGGCATCGCCCAGGGCCCTGACGTAGGCGCCCGCTCCTTCCAGGCAGGCGACCGGCGTCGAGTCGCTCGGTTCGCCGCAACCGGCCGACGCGAGGAGGAAGAGGCCCGTGGCGAGTATTGCGATCGGTCTGCGCACCGACGCCATCCTAAGACCGGACCGCCAAGCTTCAGCGAGTGCAACGCTTTGTCCGTCTAATAGATGGACAAAGCGTTACGCCGCACGGCGCTAGTCGCCGCGAGGGGAGAGGCCGCCGGAGCGGACGCTCGAGATCCCGCCCGACGGGCCCGGCGGCGGCTTCGGCGGCGACGTGGGCCGGGGCGGGCGGGGCTGGCCCGGCGTGACGCTGCCGGTCGGGAAGACTTCGACCCATTCGGCGAGTTGGAACCGCGCTGCCGGGGCGTGGTTCCAGGAGAGGTGGAGGTGGTTGCCGCAGCCGTGGCCGGCGTCGCCGTCGTAGCCGACCCAGCGGAAGGGCAGCACGGGTTTGTTCTGGACCGGCTCCGCCCAGAGGGCCAGCCGGGTAATTCCGGTCCAGGTGGCGTCGCATTTGCCACTGGTGCCATGCAACGGCACGAGGTCGACGGCGAGGCCGTTGTAGTGATCGGAGTCGCTGACGTGGCAGTTGTTGCAGCCGACGTGTTCGCCGTCGGGCAGCGGGCCGGAGTAGCCGTCGGTGACGAAGATCGAGAAGTGCTGGGCGATCCAGCGCAGGTCTCCGACGATGCGGCTGTCGACCATGTCGCCTTCTTCGTGCGGGACCGCGGCCGGGATCGGGACGATTTCGCCCGGCGTGCGGACGATGCGGGTCGATGTGGGGCCCGCGTTCGAGGAGGCCGCCGCCATCAGGCCGAGCGCGAGCACCGCGGCCAGGACGAGCAGGGCTCGACCGATCCGGCCGGGCAGGTCGTCCCTGCGGTCGTGCTTCTTTCCGCTATCCGGTGGGAAATTCGGCATCGTCTCGGTTGTGGGGGCCACGGGTGCGTTATCGGACGGCCCAGGGGGTCCACTTGAGAACCGCAAGGCACCGGTAGGGTTGCGGCCGGGATGACGACGGTTAGAGAGGCCAGCTTCGAGCTCTTCCGCGAGCAGGGGATGACGACGATGTTCGGCAACCCCGGCTCGACCGAGCTGCCGATGCTGGCCGATTTCCCCTCCGACTTTCGCTACGTGCTGGGCCTGCAGGAGGCGGTCGTTGTCGGCATGGCCGACGGCTTCGCCCAGGCCTCGGGCCGGACCACCGTCGCCAACCTGCACACCGCGCCCGGCGTCGGCAACGCGATGGGGGCGATCTTCAACGCCCAGGCCAACCACTCGCCGCTGCTGATCACCGCCGGGCAGCAGGCGCGGGCGCAGATCACCCTGCAGGCGAACCTGACCAACCGCGACGCGATCCGCATGCCGCACCCGCTGGTCAAGTGGTCCTACGAGCCGGCCCGGGCCGAGGACGTGCCGCTCGCCCTCGCTCACGGCGCCCACCTCGCCGGCCTGCCGCCGAAGGGCCCCGTCTTCGTCTCGCTGCCGATGGACGACTGGTACGCCGAGGTCGACGAGGCCGACGCGCGCGAGGCGATCGGGCGCAAGGTCAGCGGCCGCAGCGTCGCCGACCCGGCCGCGGTCCGCGTCCTCGCCGACCGGCTCAACGCCGCCGCCAACCCGGTCATGGTCGCCGGCCCCGACATCGACGCTTCCGGCGCCTGGGACGTTGCGATCGCCCTCTCCGAGCGCCAGCGCCTCCCCGTCTGGGCGACGCCCGCGCCCGGCGGCGGCCGCATCGGCTTCCCCGAGAACCACCCCAACTACCGCGGCGTGCTGCCGCCGGCGATCGGCCCGGTCGGCCAGACGCTCGAGGGCCACGACCTGATCCTGGTCGTCGGCAGCTCGGTCTTCCCCTACTACCCCTACATCCCCGGACCGCTGCTGCCCGAGGGGGCGAAGCTGGTCGCGATCACCAGCGACCCCGACGAGGCAGCCCGCGCGCCGATGGGCGACGCCCTCGTCGCCGACGTCAAGCTGACCCTGGCGGCGCTGCTCGAGGAGGTGCCCGAGTCGACCCGCCCGGTGCCCGAGCCCAATCAGGGCCCGCAGGAAATCCCGCCCAGCGATCCGCTCAACCCCTCGACCGTGCACACCGCGCTGGCCGAGGTCTTCCCCGAGGACGGCATCGTCGTGCTCGAGTCGCCGACCAGCACCCTGGCGCTGCGCAACCAGATGCGCCTCTCGCGTCCCGGCAGCTACTACTTCGCCGCCGGCGGCGGCCTCGGCTTCGGCCTCGCCGCCTCGGTCGGCGTCCAGCTCGCCCAGCCGGACCGGCCGGTCGTCTGCGTGATCGGCGAGGGCTCGGTCCAGTACGCGGTCAGCGCCTTCTGGAGCGCCGTCGCCTACAAGACCCCGGTCACCTTCCTGGTCGTGCGCAACGAGGAGTACGGGATCCTCAAGTGGTTCGCCGAAGTCGAGGACGTGCAGGGGGCGCCCGGCCTCGACCTGCCGAAGCTCGACGTCGCCGCGATCGCCGAGGGCTACGGGATTACAGCGCACCGGGTCAAGGACCGCGACGAAGTCCGCGGCGCCCTCGCCAAGTCGATCGCCTCCTCGCAGCCGGAACTGGTCGAAGTCCCGGTCACGCCGGGCATGGCGCTCTTCTAGGAGCGACGATGGCGCTGCTGGAGAGGAAGCTGGCGCCGCCTTCATCGGAGCCGGCGCCCGACCGCGCGCCGGACAGCCTCGCCGCCGGCACGGCGCAGCCCCTGCGCGGCGAGCTCGAGGGGCTGCTCGGCGCCAACCGCGTGCTCGGCCGCGCCGGCGACATCGTTCGCTACGCCTCCGACGCCAGCCCTTACCGCCTCTTCCCCCAGGCCGTGGTGATGGCACACGACGCCGGGGACGTCGCCAAGGTCCTCGCCTACGGTCGCCGCACGGGCATCCCCGTCACCTTCCGCGCCGGCGGCACCAGCCTCAACGGCCAGGGCCAGAGCGAGGGCATCCTGGTCGATGTGCGCCGCCATTTCGGCGGCGTCGCGGTCGAGGACGACGGCGCCCTGGCGCGGGTCAAGCCGGGCACGGTGCTCGGCCACGCCAACCGCGTGCTGGCGCCGCACGGCCGCAAGCTCGGCCCCGACCCGGCCAGCACCGACATCGCCTGCGTCGGCGGTGTGATCGCCAACAACTCGGGTGGGATGCGCTGTGGCGTGACCAAGGACTCCTACTCCACGGTGCGCGCGATGACGCTGGTGCTCGCCTCGGGCACGACGATCGACACCGCGGCCCCCGATGCCGCCGAGCGCTTCGCCACCGCCGAGCCCGAGCTCGCCGCGGGCCTGGAAGCGATCCGCGACGAGATCCGCGCCGACGCCGAGCTGAGCGAGCGCATCGGCCGCAAGTTCGCGATCAAGAACACCACCGGCTACCGCCTCTGCGCCTTCCTCGACGCCGACGAGCCGCTGGAGATCTTCCGCCGTCTCGTCGTCGGCTCCGAGGGCACGCTGGCCTTCGTCGCCGAGGCGGTTTTCGAGACTGTCCCGCTCCCCGCTCGCACGACCACGGCCTGGATCCATTTCCCCGGCATCGACGAGGCGATAGCCCCGGTCCGCGACCTGGTCGAGAGCGGCGCCACCGCGGTCGAGCTGATGGTCGCCCCGGCGCTGATCACGGCCGCCTGGAACATGGTCGGCGCGCCCGAGGAGTGGAAGGAGCTGCCGCCCGAGTCGGCGGTGCTGCTGGTCGAGTACGGTGCCGCGAGCGACGCGGAGCTCGACACCTACGTCGCCAAGGCGGGCGAGATATTCGCCGCCCACGAGACGATCCGGCCGATCGATTTCACCCGCGAGGCGGAGGGGATCGAGCTCGCCTGGCGCGTGCGCGAGGGCCTGCACGGCCTGATCGGCCGCCTGCGCCTGCCCGGCACGGCGCTGATCGTCGAGGACGTCTGCGTACCGCCGGAGCGGATCGCCGAGGGCGCCCGCGACCTGCAGGCGCTGCTCGGCGAGCACGGCTTCCTGGCCGGCGTCGCCGGCCACGCCTCGGCCGGCAACCTGCACTTCATGCTGACCCCGGACTTTGCCAAGCAGGAGGACCTCGAGCGCTACGAGGCCTTCATGGCGAAGCTGGTCGAGCTGATCGTCGGCAAGTACGACGGGTCGCTCAAGGCCGAGCACGGGACCGGGATCAACATGGCTCCCTATGTAGAGAGGGAGTGGGGAGAGGCGGCGACCGAGCTGATGTGGCGGGTCAAGCAGCTCGCCGACCCCGACGGCGTGCTCAACCCCGGCGTCGTCCTCAACCGCGACCCCGGCGTCCACCTGCGCAACCTCAAAACCACGCCGCAGATCGAGGAGTCGGCCAACACCTGCGTCGAGTGCGGCTTCTGCGAGCCGGTCTGCCCGAGCCGCAACCTGACCACGACGCCGCGCCAGCGGATCGTCCTGCGCCGCGAGATGGCGCGCCAACCGGCGGGCTCGCCGGTACAGCGGGCGCTGCTCGAGGAGTACGAGTACGACTCGCTCGAGACCTGCGCGACCGACGGCTCCTGCCAGCTCGCCTGCCCGGTCGGGATCGACACGGGCGCGATGGTCAAGGAACTGCGCAAGCAGCGGCACACGGAGCGCGCCGAAGGCGCGGCGCTGGCGACGGCGAAGCGTTGGGGGAGAGTCGAAATGGCCTCCCGCGCAGCCCTCCGCATCGCCGGCCCGTTGGCGCGCCGGACCAAGCGCGGCCGCGGCCTGCCTGGAGCCGCCAGGTGGGGAGGAGGGTCACCCCCTCCTCCCCGAAGCGCGGCCGCTGCTGTCTACGTGCCCAGTTGCACGAATCGCATATTTGGTGGGAACCCGGTCGAGGCGTTGGTGGCGGTTTCGGCTCGTGCTGGGATGCCGGTCTGGATTCCCGACGATGTCGCCGGAAGCTGCTGCGGGCTGCCGTGGAGCTCGAAGGGCTTCGGCGATGCTCACCGGCACAAGGCGAACGAGATGGTCGAGCGGCTCTGGGCGTGGAGCGACGAGGGCGCGGTGTCGGTGGTGATCGACGCCGCCTCCTGCACCCAGGGCGTGACCGACCCCGGCGCCGGTGTGCTCAGCGAGGAGAACGCCGGGCGCCTCGCCAAGCTGGAAATCCTCGACTCGGTCGCCTGGGCGCACGACCGCTTGCTGCCACAGCTGGAGATCGGCTCCAAGGTCGCCTCCGCCACCGTCCACCCGACCTGCGCCACCCGCCACATGGCCCTGGCGCCTCGCCTACGGAGGCTCGCCGCCGCTCTCGCCGACGATGTCTACGTTGCCCCGTCGTCGACCTGCTGCGGCTTCGCCGGCGACCGCGGCATCTCGCATCCCGAGCTGACCGCTGCGGCCACACGCCCCCAGGCCGAAGAGCTCGCCGGCCGCCGCTTCGACGCCCACCTCTCCAGCAACCGCACCTGCGAGATCGGCCTCAGCCGCGCCACCGGCACCGACTACGAGTCGATCGTGATCCTGCTCGAGCGAGCGACGCGGCCGACTTAGGACGCGGACCTTGCCTTGGTGTCTGCCTCGGCCTGGCGCAGGGCGCCGGCGACCTTGGCATCGCGCTCGAGGCGCCGGTCGAGAATGGGGTTGAGGATGCCGCGCAGGGCGGAGACGTAGCGCCACCATTTCGGCGCGAGACCCGGGGCGCTCGCTCTTCGATTCCCCGCACGACCGCCGCACCTGCCTCCTCGACCCGGATCCGTTTGAAGAAGAACTTCGGCAGCAGTTCCTGCATTCGCTTGCCGCCCTGCTCGCGGTCGAGGCCCTGGCGCACCATCTCGGTGTCGACCCAACCGAAGTAGGCGACGGTGGCGCTCGCGCCGAACGGCGCTAGCTCTACCCGCAGCGGCCGGCCCAGCGCCTCGACCGCAGCCTTCGAGGCCGCGTAAGGGCTCAGCATCATGCCGTTCATGAAGGCGGCGACCGAGGCGACGAGGACGATCTGGCCGTTGCGCTCGGAGACCTGCGGCAGTGCCGCCCGCACCGTGTTCCAGACGCCGAGCAGGTTGACGTCGATCACCTTCTCCCATTCCTCGGGCGGCATCGTTCGGGTCGTTGCCCCTTCCGGTGCGATCCCGGCGTTTGCCATCGCCAGGTCGAGGCCGCCGAAGCGCTCGACCGCCTGGGCGACTGCGGCCAGCATCGCACCGGCGTCGGTGACGTCGGCACCGATCCCAAGCGCTCGCTCGCCGATTCGCTCTGCCGCCTCGCGCGCCTGATCGGCGTCAAGATCGACGACCGCCACCGAAGCGCCGCGCGCGTGCATCTGCCGCGCCGTCTCGAAGCCGATTCCCCGGGCGCCGCCGGTGACCAGCGCGACCTTGCCGTTCAGGTCGTAGACGGGCATGCCGTCAGGTTATCCCCGCTGAGCTAGTGCGACGCGGCCGCTACGGCGGCCGCCCCCTGCTCATCGGCGCCGGCCTCGACCTCGAGCACCGCCGAGATCATCCTGCGGTCCTGCTCCATGCGCCGGTCCAGCAGCGGGTTGAGGATGCCGCGCAGGGCGGAGACGTAGCGCCACCATTTCGGCGCGAAGATCCGCGGCGCGCGAGCTTCGATCCCGGCGACGATCGCCGCCCCGGCCGCGCTGGGGGGAATTCGTTTGAGCAGGAAGTCGGGTGTGTTTTCCTGCAGGCGGTTCGAGCCCGGCCGGGCGACCGCATCCTGGACCATTTTGGTGTCGACCCAGCCGAAGTAGGCGACGCTGGCGCTGGCGCCGAGCGGCGTCAGCTCGGTGCGCAGGGCCCGGCCCATCGACTCGACTCCCGCCTTGGCGACCGCGTAGGGGCTGTTGAGGACGCCGTTCATGAAGGCGTAGACCGAGGAGGTGACGACGATGTGGCCGCGGCGCTCGACGATCTGCGGCAGCGCCGCTCGCACGGTGCGCCAGACGCCGAGCAGATCGACCTCGAAGACCCGCTCCCATTCCTCGACCGAGATCCCCCGCGTGGTCGCCGTCTGCGCCTGGGCGATGCCGGCGTTGGCGACGACGACGTCGAGGCCGCCGAAGCGCTCGACCGCCTCGGCGACCGTCTGCATCATCGCGCTGTGATCGGTGACGTCGGTGACGATCCCGACCGCCCGCTCGCCGATCCGCTCGGCGGCCTCGCGCGCCTCGCCCGCGTCAAGATCGACGACCGCCACCGAGGCACCGCGCATGTGCAGCTGGCGCGCCGTCTCGAAGCCGATCCCGCGGGTGGCGCCGGTGACCAGCGCCACCTTTCCGTTCAGGTCATACGGGGCCACGGGCAGGAGACTATTGAGTCCAGTGCCTGCCGCACGGGGCCGAGGGCCTCGCCGCTCCTAGAATCACCCGTCCATGCCCGGCTTCCGCCCAGTCGACGCCAAGCAGTCCTTCCCCGAGCTGGAGGAGCGCGCCCTGGCGCGCTGGCGGGAGCGCGACGTCTTCGCTCGCTCGCTCGCCCAGCGCGAGGGCGCCGAGCTCTGGAACTTCTACGAGGGCCCGCCGACCGCCAACGGCCGCCCCGGCTCCCACCACGTCCTCGCCCGCGTCTTCAAGGACATCTACCCGCGCTACCGCACGATGACCGGATACCGGGTGCCGCGCAAAGCGGGCTGGGACTGCCACGGGCTGCCGGTCGAGCTCGAGGTCGAAAAACAGCTCGGCATCTCCTCCAAGGAAGAGGTCGAGGACTTCGGCATCGCCGAGTTCAACCAGCGCTGCCGCGAGTCGGTCTTCGAGTACGTCGAGGAGTGGAACCGCCTGACCGAGCGGATCGCCTACTGGGTCGACCTCGACGACCCCTACGTGACCCTGCAGGACCGCTACATCGAGTCGGTCTGGTGGTCGCTGTCGGAGCTCTTCAAGAAAGGCCGCCTCTATGAGGGCCACAAGGTCGTGCCCTACTGCCCGCGCGACGGCACGCCGCTCTCTTCGCACGAGGTCGCCCAGGGATACCAGGACGTCATCGACGCCTCGATCTACGTGCGCTTCCCGCTGGCCGGTGCCGAGAACGAATCGCTGCTCGTATGGACGACGACCCCTTGGACGCTGCCCGGCAACGTCGCCGTCGCGGTGGCGCCCAACGTCACCTACGTCCGCGCGCGGCTCGGCGACGAGACGCTGATCGTCGCCAAGGACCTCGCCGAGAAGGTCCTCGGAGAGGACGCCGAGATCCTCGAGGAGGTGTCCGGCGAGTCTCTCGTCGGCCGTCAATATAAGGGCCCGGTCTTCGATCTGAGCGATGTCGAGGAAGGCGGCTTCCCGGTGATCGCCGGGGACTTCGTCACGACCGAGGACGGCACCGGCCTCGTCCACATCGCCCCGCCCTTCGGCGAGGACGACTACCGGGTCGGCGTCGAGAACGACCTCTTCGACCCGACCGTCGCAAGCACTCTCTACAACCCGGTCCGCCCCGACGGCAAATTCGACGACCGAGTCATCGGCTTCGCCGGCGAGTTCGTAAAAGGCAGTGAGACGACGCGCCGGCTCATCACCCAGCTCGAAGACCGCGGGCTGCTCTTCCGAGAGCAGGCCTACGAGC
>DASYIY010000054.1:0-3731 GCA_035997045.1 Solirubrobacterales bacterium
TCGGCGTCGGCATCAGCTTGATCACGATCGGCACCCATGTGTTCGACACCGCCAACTTCGCACCGCAGCTGGCGGCGATGATCGGGCTCGGCGTCGGGATCGACTACGCGCTCTTCATCCTCACCCGCTTCCGCAACGGGCTCGACGACGGGCTGGAGCCACGCGACGCGGCGATCGCGGCGGTCGACACCGCCGGTCGCGCGGTCCTCTTCGCCGGCGTCACCGTGATCATCTCGCTGATGGGGATGCTGCTGCTCGGCATCAGCTTCCTCTACGGCGTCGCGATGTCGGCGGCACTGGCGGTGCTGTTCACGATGATCGCGGCGCTGACCCTGCTGCCGGCGCTGCTGACGATCGCCGGCAAGCGGGTCGACCGGCTGCGCATCCCCGGCCTCGGCAAGCGCGTCCCATCGACTGCCGAAGACACGCGCTGGTTCCGCTGGAGCCGCGAGATTCAGAAGCGTCCCGTGCTCTCTGCCGTCCTTTCGGGCGGGCTGCTGCTGCTGCTCTGCGTCCCCACGCTTTCGCTGCGCCTCGGCTCCAACGACGCCGGAACCGACCCCTCGGGCTCCTCGACGCGGGAAGCCTACGATCTGCTCGCCGAAGGCTTCGGCCCCGGCTTCAACGGGCCCTTCGCGATGGTCGGGGCGCTGCCGGGCAAGGGCGACGACGCGGCGCTGGTCACTCTGCGCAAGACCCTCGAGAACGAAGAGGGCGTGGCCAAGGTCACCGCGATCACGCTCAATCCCGCCGAAGACACCGGGGTGTTCCAGCTTTACCCGACGACCTCGCCACAGAGTGCCGATACGACCAAGCTGCTCGACCACATCCGCAACGACGTCCTGCCGCCGATCGAGCAGAAGACCGGCGCCCAGCTGCACGTCGGCGGCATCACCGCGATCTTCGAGGACTTCGGCGATGCGATCTCCGAAAAGCTGCCGCTCTTCATCGGCGTCGTTGTCTTGCTCTCGGCGTTGCTGCTGATGATCGTCTTCCGCTCGGTACTGGTGCCGCTGAAGGCGATGGTGATGAACCTGCTCAGCATCGGCGCCGCCTTCGGCCTGATCGTCGCCGTCTTCCAGTGGGGCTGGGGCGCCAGCATCATCGGCGTCGACGGCACCGGACCGATCATCTCCTTCTTCCCCGTCTTCCTCTTCTCGATCGTCTTCGGGCTCTCGATGGACTACGAGGTCTTCCTGATGTCGCGCATCCACGAGGAGTGGGAGAACAGCCACGACGCGACGATGGCCGTCACCCGCGGCCTCGCCCTGACCGGCCGCGTGATCACTGCAGCGGCGGCGATCATGGTCACCGTCTTCGCTTCCTTCATGATCGGCGACGACCGCATCATCAAACTCTTCGGCCTCGGCCTCGCCTCAGCCGTCTTCATCGATGCCGTAATCATCCGCTCGGTCCTGGTCCCAGCGATCATGCAGCTCTTCGGCAAGAGCGCCTGGTGGATCCCAGACTGGCTCGACCGCATCCTGCCACGGCTACACGTAGAGCCGGCCGAGGGCGATCCCGCGCCAACGGGCGAGCACCCGGTCATCGCCTCAGCGGACTGAGTTATCTCTCATTCAACGACCCTGAGGTCGTAGGGCCAAGCCAGGGCGTGCCGGCGGCGAAGCGACAGTGCTTCTGCACGGCGCGAAGCCTGACGGTGCGGCCTGGCCCGCCGCGCCCTACGGCCTCAGGCGGCCTTGGTGACCTTGTTGGCCTTTAGACAGCGCGTGCAGACGTAGGCGCGCAGCTTGCGCCCGTTCTCCTGGATCCGCACCTTCTGCAGGTTCGGATCGAAGCGCCGCTTTGTCGCGACCATCGAGTGGCTTCGGGACTGGCCGAACGCCGGTCCCTTGCCGCAGCTATGACAGACCTTTGCCATCGGGTCGGGCATGCTACCGTGATCGCTACTTAGCTAAGTGGACTAATGCTGAAGGAGATTTCGGCACCTCCATCGAGAGGGGGAAGAGAAATGGCCGCCGAAGACTTGGACACGGTGAACATGCACGAGGCCAAGACGCACCTGTCGAAGCTGGTCGCCCGCGTCGAGAACGGAGAGCAGATCGTGATCACCCGTGCCGGCAAACCCGCGGCAAAGCTAATCCCTATCCCTCAAGAGAAGCCCGGACGGCGCAAGCTCGGCGGCTGGGAGGGCAAGTTCTGGATGGTCTCCGATGAGGAGATGGCGAAGGTCGACAAGGAAATCGCCGAAGAATTTTACGGCCCCGAGGACGAGTGGCCGCAGGATAAGGAGCCCCCCGGAAAGTGAAGCTGCTACTCGATACAAACGCGCTGATCTGGACGTTCGGCGACCCGAAGCGGCTTTCCGATCACGCTGCCGATGCAATTCGAAACGAGGCGAACACGGTTTTTGTCAGCGTAGTCAGCGCCTGGGAGATCGGGGTCAAGCGCGCCAAGGGGAAGCTTGAGCTCCCCGGAAACCTGGAGTCGATGATCGCCGAAAAGAGGTTCGACCCCCTTCCCCTGACCCTACGCCACGCACTAGCCGTGGAAGCCCTGCCCTACCAGCATCACGATCCGTTCGATCGCATGCTGGTTGCCCAGGCACAAACCGAAGGGCTGACCCTGGTCACCTCCGACCGGGAGATGAGGCGTTACCCGGTCACGTTGATGCCGGCGACCTAGGAAACGCCACTACCCGTCGCGGCTTTGCCAGCGATACGGGTTGACCTGGCGTTTGAGCAGGGCCATGCGGGCGACAGTGAGGGCGGCGTTGCGGCCCTGGTCGCGCTTGCCGCCGCCGGCGCGGGCGAGGGCCTGCTCCATCGTGTCGCAGGTGATCACGCCGAAGGCGCAGGGGGTGCCGGTCTCCAGCTGCACGTCCTGGATCCCGCGGGCGGCCTCGGCGCAGACGAAGTCGTAGTGGTCGGTCTCGCCGCGGATGACGACGCCGAGGCAGGCGACGCCCGCGTAGCGTTCGCTGGTGGCGTGCAGCTTGGCGGCGAAGGGCAGCTCGTAGGCACCGGGGACCGAGACTTCGCGGATCGATGAGGCCGGGACCCCGGCGAGCTCGAAGCCTTCGCGGGCACCGTTCAGCAGCCGTTCGGAGAGGTCCTCGTAGAAGCGGCCGACGCAGACGGCGAACTCGAGGCCCGCCAGCGAGGCCTTCTCCTCGTCGCTGAAGCTCTCGAGGAAGGCGGTCGACTCAGCCACCCGCCGCCTCGCTCTCCCCAGCGGCGTCGCGCTCGTCCTCGTCGCGGATCATCTCCTCGTCGAGGGCGAGGCCCTGATGGTGCAGCGAGTGGCCCATCTTGTCGCGCTTGGCCCGCAGGTAGGCCTCGTTATGGGCATTGGGCGAGGACTCGATCGGCACCTGCTCGCTGACCGAGAGACCGTAGCCCTCGAGGCCGACGATCTTCTTCGGGTTGTTGGTGAGGATGCGAATGCTGGTCAGGCCGAGGTCGCCGAGGATCTGGGCGCCGATGCCGTAATCGCGCAGGTCGGCGGGCAGGCCCAGCTTGAGGTTGGCTTCGACCGTGTCGGCGCCCTCCTCCTGCAGCTTGTAGGCCTTGAGCTTGTTGAGCAGGCCGATCCCGCGGCCCTCCTGGGAGAGGTAGAGGAGGACGCCGCGGCCCTCCTGCTCGATCTGCGTCATCGCCGCGACCAACTGCTCGCCGCAGTCGCAGCGCATGCTGTGGAAGACGTCGCCGGTGAGGCACTCGCTGTGGACGCGGACGAGCACGTCCTCGGCCCCGTCGACATCGCCCTTG
>DASYIY010000055.1:0-9643 GCA_035997045.1 Solirubrobacterales bacterium
GTCCGCCGTCTCGCGGTAGGGGAAGGCCGCCTCCATCGTCATCTGCCACTCGCCGTCGGCGCCGAAGGCGTGGCCCTTGCGGGTCCGCCGCTCGGCGTAGAGGTTGAGCAGCTCGCCGGCGATCGCGCCGGCCGCCTTGCGCGCCCGCGCCTTCATGTTCTGCCAGCGTTTGCCGCCGAGCGCGGAGAGCGTCGGTTCGCCGCCGGCGCCGACGTAGCGGCTCAGCTTGGCGAGCTGGTCGACGGGGACGAAGACGCGGTCCTCGCCCTTGTATTCGAGATAGAGGTAGTCGCGGGTGACGCCGCCGACCTCGCGCGTCTCGAAGCCGGCGAAACGGGCGACGCCGTGGTCCTCGTGGACGACGTAGTCGCCCACTTTCAGTTCGCTGAAGGCGAGGCGGCCGCGGGCGGCGCCGGGGGCGCGGGCTTCGGCGCGGCGGCGCCGGTGGACGAGGCGGCGGAAGGGATAGACGGCGAGACGCAACTCGGGGCTGACGAAGCCCTCGCGCAGGCGCGCCTCGGCGAAGGTGAGGGCCGGCTTGGGAGAGAGGCGGCCGCCTTCGAGCAGCGCCGCGTCGAGGCGGTCGAGGCCGTAACGCGTCCGCTCCGCCTCGCCGCGGTCATCGAAGGCGACGACCGTGCGGTAGCCGGAGCGGACCTGCTTCTCCAGCTCCGCCTCCGCCTCTTTGATGCTGCGGGCCGGGGACTCGGCGCGGGCGGCGCGGAAGGCGTCCTCGTCGTCATCGCCGGCCGCCCGGAACGAGAGCGCGGCGCGGGCGTCCAGCGGCTCGGCGACGTCGACGTAGAGCCGCCGCGCGTCGTCGTCGTGCATCGCCGTCGTCGCGTCCTCCCAGTGGTCGCGCAGGGCCGGCTCGATCTCCTCGGCGGCGGCGAGGATCACGGCGGCAGACTCGGGGACCAGGTCCAGCGGCGCGCCGAAGCGCTCGAGCGGCAGGACCTCGGCCAGGCTCGGCTGCTCTTTGCCCTCCTCGGCGGCCTCCATCGCCGCCAGCTCGGCCAGTTCGCGGTGCTCGGCGTCGAGTTCGGCCGCCGGCGCCAGCTCGACCCGCTCGGCATCGCCCAGCGAACGCTGGGTGAAGGTCGAGAACCAGCGCATCGACTCGACCTCGTCGCCAAAGAGCTCGATCCGCACGGCGCGCTCCTCGGTGGCGCCGAAGACGTCGAGGATGCCGCCGCGGACGGCGAACTGGCCGCGCTCCTCGACCTGCTCGACCCGGTGGTAGCCGGCCGCGTCGAGGCTGCGCAGGACCCCGTCGAGATCGATCTCCTCGCCGGTCGAGATCGCGAAGCCGGCCGGGCGGAGAGCAGCGTCGGGAACAGCCTCGGCAAGCGCCGTCGAGGAGGCGACGACAACCGCGTCGGCCTCATTGTGCAACGCGTCGAGGGCGTCGATCCGCAGCCCGATCAGGTGCGGCGGCGGTGTCACGTGGGAGGCGAAGCCGGTGCCGCGCGAGGGGTAGAGGCGGACGCGGCGCGGCGCCAGGTAGGCGCGCAGGTCGTTGGCGAGATCGCGAGCGGAGCGGTCGTCGGCGCTGACCAGCAGCGCCGGGCGGCCGGCGAGGCCGCGGTCGTCCTCCAGCATCGCCGCCAGCAGCAGTGGGCGCAGCATCGTCGAGGCCGGGGCCTCGACCTTCTCGCCCCCGTTGGCGGCATCGCGCACGCGACCGGTGAGCGCGTGGACGCGCTCGTTCTCGGCGGCGATCTCGATCAGTGGGCGGAGAGACATGGCAGGCGAAAAGCCCGGACAGGGTCGTCCGGGCGGGTCGCCGATTCTACGAGGCCGAGACCGGCGCCTACACTCCTCGCGGGCGCCGATGAAGCTGAGGAGCACACCAGAGGGGGTCATCGTCGAGGACCGCCAGCGCGGGCGTTGGGTCTTGCTCCCTCCCGAGCACGAGATACTCGGCCTGCTGGCGGGGGGCGAGGAGACCCGGTTCGAGGTCCAGCGCCTGATCGAAGCCGGCGACGCAACGGCCGCCGATCCGGGTGCCGCCGGGCTTCCCTTCGCGGTGCGCTCGATGCGCGCCTTCAGCCTCTGGCCCTCGCACTACGAGGGCTCGGCGCGGATGCTGGTCAAGCGCTTCTTCCCTGCCCCGGTGCAGAAGGCCGCAGCTGGTTACGAGCGCTTCGCCGGCCGTACCTTCCCGCCCTTCAAGCCCAAGGCCAGCTTCTACGAGACGCCCGCCTTCTACCTCGGCAACCACACGGCGATGCTGGCCGATGGCGAGGAGATGCCCTGGCCGTCCCACACCGGCTACCTCGACTTCGAGCTCGAGCTTGCCTTCGTCCTCGCCAGTCCCCTCGCCGACGCCACTCCCGCCGAAGCCCGCGAGGCGATCGGCGGCTGGTTCGTGCTCAACGACTGGAGCGCCCGCGACGTTCAGGCCGAGGAGGTCCGCCACGGCGTCTTCGGACCTGCGGTGAAGTCGAAGACCTTCGCCAACTCGATCGGCTGCGACGTGCTCAGCGCCGACGAGCTTCCCAACTGGCAGGCAACGACCGGACGGGTGCGGGTCGACGGCGAGGTCTGGTGCGAGGGCGCCACCGCCGGCGCCGCTCACGACGTCGGCGCGATGCTCGCCCACGCCTCGGCCGGCGAGCGGCTCGATGCCGGCGACATCGTCTCGACCGGGACGATGCCCGGCTGCTGCGGTCTGGAGCTCGACCGCTGGATCGGACCGGGGCAGACGGTCGAGCTGGAAATCGACGGAATCGGAACCCTCGCCAACAAGATCGGAGCGCGACGATGAGACGCCTGCTTGCCGCCGGATCGGCTCTCGGCCTGTTCGCCCACAACGCCTTCGAGACCCGCGCCGGCGTCGGCCTCGTCTTCGAGCCGTTCATCGGCCGCCGCGGTGCCTACGCGCTCTGGAGCGCCTACTTCCCGCTGATGCTGACCGCTGCTGTTCGCGACGGCGAGAACGCGCGCCGCCTGACGGCCTTCAGCGCCGGAATCGGCGTCGCCGGCGTCGCCGTCCACTTCAAGGCCTGGCCCTGGTCCCTGCACAAGGGCCTGCCGATGCTCGACGAAGCCGAGGGATTGAGCGAGGAGCAGCTGCCCGCCTACAACGCCGTGCTCTGGTTCTGGCTCCTCTGCAGCGCCCTCAGCCTGCCCGCAGCGAACCGTCCGGGGGCACGTCGCTTCGCGGTCGCCGGCCTGCTCAACTTCCCGATCCTGCTCGCCTCGGCCCAGCACCACTTCCGCTGGGCCCGCGAGCAGGCCGAGCTCGAGCCGGATCGCTGGAGCCCGGCGCTGCGCGAATGAGCGAGCCGCCGCTCTGGCCGGCGGGCGCCCGGGGGGCGCTCAGCCTCAGCTTCGACAACCTCGGCGAGGCGGCGGAACTGGAGATGGGGGCGCTGGCGGCGGACGCGGCGCTGGGCCGGCACGTAACTGCGCTCGAGGTGCTGCCGCGGCTGCTCGAGCGGCTTGCCGAGCGCCGAATCTACGCAACCTTCTTCGTCGAGGGATTGAACGCCGAGATCTACCCGGACCTACTGCGCGAGATCGACGCCTGCGGACACGAGGTCGCCTACCACGCCTGGCGCCACGAGCCGTGGGCTGAGCTGAGCCCAGCCGAGCAGGCAGCAAACCTGGAGCGGGGCATTGCCGCGTTCGAGCGGCTCGGCCTGGAGATCGCCGGGCTGCGCCCGCCCGGCGGCCAACTCGGCGAGGGCGGCACGCGGGTCCTGCGAGAGGCGGGCCTGACCTACTGCTCCCCGGCCGGCGCCGGGGCGGGCTTCGCGGACGGCGTCGCCCTGCTGCCCTTCGAGTGGCGCCACCTCGACGCCAGCTGCGTGCTGCCGCCCCTCGCCCCGGCGCGCGAGCAGATCGCCGGTTCGAGCGACCCGGTCGAACCCGCCGCCTTCGTCGCCTGGCTCGAGACGGAGATCGACAGACTGGCGACGGACGGCGGCTTCATGACGATCGTCCTGCACCCGTTCATGCTCAGCTGGCTTGGCGATGAGCAACTCGTGGCGCTGCTCGACCGGGTCGCGACGGCGGCTGTTGGAGACGGGGTTTGGGTTGCCCCCTGCGCCGGGGTCGCCGCATACGCGGGCGCCCATTCGGAGCGCTTTGGGAACGGCGCAGTGCTCGATTCGAGCAGCTGGACCTAGTATCTCCAGCATGTCCGCGCTGGGAGACGTGGCGGCGGCGATCCTGCCGCCCGAGGCAGGTGGGCCTGACCCTGAGCGGGTTGCGGGCGTCGCCAGGCGGATGATTTCGCGCATGCCGGCCACCTCGCAGATGGGACTGGGCGCCGCGTTGATCGGCTTGGAGGCGCTCTCCCTTGCGCGCAATGGCCGCACGATCGGGGCCACATCTCCCCAGCAGCGCGAAGCGCTGCTCGCCCAGGTCTCGCGGCTCGGCGGCTCCCCCGCACTCGACGCGGTCAAGTCTGTAGTCATGCTCGCCCACGGCGCCGACACCTTCGCGGGCGAGATCGCGGCGGTCGGCTCGCGCCACGAGCCCTCGCGGCCCGACCCACAGATGGCGGTCGTAGCGGCAACGGAGTGGCCGCAGACCTCCAGCTGCGACGCGATCGTGATCGGCTCGGGGGCCGGTGGCGCCTTCGCCGCGCGGGCACTGGCGCGGGCCGGGCTCGACACCGTGATCGTCGAGGAGGGCGAGCGCTGGACCGCGGACCGGATCCGCGGCTCCCACCCGCTCGACCGCTTTGCCGGCATCTATCGCGACGGCGGCACGACGATGGCGCTGGGCAACCCGCCGATCGCCCTGCCGCTGGGGCGCGCCGTCGGCGGCACGACCGTGATCAACTCCGGCACCTGCTTCCGCCCGCCAACCGCAGTGGCCACCTCCTGGCACAGGGAGCACGGCCTCGCCCTCGCCGACCTCGAGCTGCTTGGGGCGAGGATCGCCGACGTCGAAGCGACGATCGGCGTTGCCCCGGCGCCGATGGAGGTGCTGGGCCGCAACGGGGAACTCGCGCTCGAGGGAGCGGCGGCGCTGGACTGGCAGAGCGCCCCCCTGCGCCGCAACGCACCGGGCTGCCGCGGCGCCTGCCAGTGTGCGATCGGCTGCCCCAACAACGCCAAGGGAGGCGTCCACCTGAATGCCCTGCCGCAGGCTTGCGAGGCCGGGGCGCGGATCGTCTCCGGGCTGCACGTGAAGCAGGTGCTGAGCGAGGGCGGCCGCGCCGTCGGTGTCGCCGCGCGGCGGGCCGACGGCAGCGCGGTGAGCATCTCAGCACCTCTCGTGGTCGTCGCCGCCGGAGCGATCCCGACCCCACCGCTGTTGCGCCGCAGCGGCCTCGGCCGCCACCCCCGGCTCGGCCGCAACCTCTCGATCCATCCCGCAACCGGGATCACGGCCGGCTTCGAGGACGAGGTGGTGCCCTGGAGCGGCGTCATGCAGAGCGTCGGGATCGAGGAGTTGCACGAGTCCGACGGCGTCCTGATCGAGGCCACCGGCAGCCCACCGGGCATGGGCGCGATCTCCGCCCCCGGCTACGGCACCCACCTCCTGGGCCGCCTCGACCGCGCCGCCAACAGGGCGATGATCGGCGCGATGATCGCCGACGAGCCCTCCGGGCGGGTCTTCGGCTCGCGCGCCCCGCTCGTCTCCTACCGCCTCGCCAAGGCCGATGAAGGTCGCCTCGCCACCGCGCTCCGGGCGATGGCCCGGGTGATGCTGGCGGCAGGAGCTAAAGATGTCGAACTCGGCGGCGGCGCCCCAGCGGTGCGCTCGGAGGCCGAGCTCGAGATAGCGATGCAGCGGCTCGACGTGCGCCGCCTCCGCCTCGCCGGCTTCCACCCCAGCGGCACCGCCGCCGCCGGTTCCGATCCCGCCCGCCATCCGGTCGACCCGGAAGGACGCCTACGCGGCGTCGAGGGCGTCTGGGTCGCCGACGGCTCGATCCTGCCCAGCTGCCCGGGAGTCAACCCCCAGGTCTCGATCATGGCGATCGCTGCCGGCGTCGGCGAGGCTGCGGCAACCCGGCCGTAACGCTTTGTCCATGCATTGGGCGGAGAAAACGTTACGGTCGAGCCAGTTGGCCTAGCTGGCGTAAGGCAAGCCCGGACCGGAGCGCTGCCACTCCACCTGGCCGACGCCCTCGGCGGCCGAACGACCCTCGATGTCGTCCCACTCGTGCAGCATCTGCTTCAACTGGGCAACCGCCTGCGGCGGGTGAGCGGCGACCTCAGCGGCCAGCGCCAGGACGGCCTCCTCGGTTGCCGCCGCGGGCGCCACGCGATTGACCAGGCCGAGCCGCAGGGCTTCGTCGGCCCCGACAGTGCGCGAGCTGAGCAGTAGGTACTTGGCGGCGGCGAGGCCACAGAGCGTGACCAGGCGGGCCGGACCGACCGGCACGCCGAGCGCCGCGCCCGGGAAGCGCATGCGCAGATTGGAACCGCCGACGCGCATGTCGCAGGCGATCGCGATCTCGGCGCCACCGCCGACCACGTCGCCGTGGCAGGCGGCCACCGTCGGCTTGGGGAAGGCAACGATCTGGTCGTAGAGATCGGCGAAGAGCTGCATGCGCCGGACCTTGCCCTCGTCGTCGAGCTCCTCCTTGACGTCGGCGCCGGCGGAGAGGCCCATGTGATCGGAGGAGCTGATTACCAGCACCCGCAAGGCATCGTCAGCGTGCGCGACCGCGAGGTGCTCGAGCATCTCGACCAGCATCTGGGTGTCGATCGCGTTGCGCGATTTCGGCCGCTGCAAGCGCAGCACGGCAACGCCCCGGTCGTCGACCTCGTAGCTCGTCACCGCGGTCTCGTCGCTCACCTGGCGCAATCTATTCATCCAGCTTCTCGACCAACCGCTCGGTCTCGGTCGCGGCGCTCTCGACCAGCGCCGCGACCTTGTCGCGGCGCTCGCGGAAGCGGCCGAGCACGTAGGAGGCGACGACCTCGGGATCGGTCGAGTCGGGGCGCCCGACCCCGACCCGCAGGCGCCAGAACTCGGCCTCGCCGAAGCCTCGTTTGAGGCTCTTGAGGCCGTTGTGGCCGGCCAGGCCGCCGCCGAGGCGGACCTGGATCTCGCCGAAGGGAAGGTCGATCTCGTCGTGGAGAACGATGACCCGGTCGAGCGGCACCTTGAGCGAGCCGCGCGCCGGGCCCGCCGAGTCGCCGGAAAGGTTCATCTGGGTCTGGGGCAGCAGGATCGCCACCCGCGGTCCGCCGGGGCCGGCACGGCCTTCGCTAATCAGACCGCCGAACTTCTGCTTTGCCCGCGGCAGGTCCCAGCGCCGCGAGAGCTCGGCGGCAACCTCGAAACCGACGTTGTGGCGGGTCGCGGCGTAGCTCTCGCCGGGATTGCCGAGGCCGACGATGAGGATGCGGCCGGCCGATTGCTCGCCCTCGCCGCGACCGGCTCGGCGGCGAAAGAGGGACAGCGGTTACTCCCCGCCGGAGTCGCCCGAATCGCCGTCGCCACCCTCGGCGGCGGCCTCGCCGTCCTCGCCGACCAGCTCGGTCTCCTCCTCGACCTCGGGCTCGACGACTTCCTCGACCCGGGGCGGCGAGAGCGTGGCGATCGTGACCTCGTCGAGATCGTCGGCGATCAGCGTTACGCCCTCGGGCACGGGGAGCGCCGAGAGCTGCAGGGTGTCGTTGATCTCCATCGCCGAGACGTCGGCAACGAGGCGGTCCGGAATCTCGGTGGGAAGCGCTTCGACCGTGACTTCGCGGGTGACGTGCTCGAGCACGCCGCCGCCCTTGACGCCGGGAGCGACCTCGGCGCCCTCGAGCTCGACCGCGACCTCGGCCTGGATCGCCTCGTCGAGCCGCACCTCCTGCAGGTCGATGTGCTGGAGGCTGCCGCGCACCGGGTGCAGCTGCTGCTCCTTGACCACGACCGGCACCGTCTTGGTGCCCTCGATCTCGAGGTCGAAGAGAGCGGCGCCTTCGCCGAGCACGTTGCGGACGTCGCGTTCGGCGACCTGGAAGGCGTGCGCCTCCGCGCCACCGCTGTAGACGACACCCGGTACGAGGCCCTCTCGCCGCAGGCGACGGGAGGTCCGCGAGCCGAACTCGCTGCGGGGTGCTGCCTTCAATGTTTCGCGTCCACGGGCCATTCGGACGGGAGAGGATAGAGAAAGCGCGCGTGTGGCACCCTTCGCCCATGGCCGACGGCTCGAAGATCCCCAAGGGCCGCATGAGGCGCTCGGCAAAGCTCGGCTCGATCGTCGGCGTGCAGGGCGCCCGCTACGCGGGCACCAAGGCGACCAACGTCGCCCGCTCCGAGGAGGACAGCAAGGAGCGGCTCGAGCAGCGCCACCTGGAGACGGCGATGAAGATGGTCGGCGCCCTGGGCCAGATGAAGGGCGCCGCGATGAAGCTCGGCCAGTTCGCCTCCTTCATCGACACCGAGTTCATCCCCGACGAGTACCGCGAGGTCTACCAGGAGCAGCTGGCGAAGCTGCGCACCGACGCGCCGGCGATGCCCTGGGAGAAAGTCGAGCACGTGCTCGAGGAGGAGTACGAGGGCGAACCGCTCTCCGAGCTCTTCGCCGAGTTCGACAAGGAGGCCTTCGCCGCCGCTTCGATCGGCCAGGTGCACCGGGCCGAGCTGCTCGACGGCCGCAAGGTCGCGGTCAAGATCCAGTACCCCGGGATCGCCGAGGCGCTCGACGCCGACCTGCGCAACGCCGGCACGATCGTTCGCCTCGCCCGCGCCCTCGCCCCCGGCCTCGACGCCAAGGCGATCGCCGCGGAGCTGCGCGAGCGAGTGATGGAGGAGCTCGACTACGAGTACGAGGCGCAGAACCAGCGCAGCTTCTCGCGCGCCTACCGCGACCATCCCTTCATCTACGTGCCAGACGTGATCGTGCGGCTCTCGCGACGTCGCGTCCTGGTCACCGAGATGGTCGAGGGACTGGGCTTCGAGCAGATCAAGGAACTGCCGCACGAGCAGCGCAGCCGCTTCGGCGAGATCGTCTTCCGCGGCAGCCTCGGCTCGATGTTCAACCTGCAGCACTTCAACGCAGACCCCCACCCCGGCAACTTCATCCTCATGGAGGACGGGCGGGTCGCCTTCCTCGACTTCGGGATGACGAAGAAGCTCGACCGCGAGCAGCTCGTGCTCGAGCAGCGCGCCTTCGACGCCGCCTCGCGCGAAGACCCGGAAGCCTTCCGCCAGGCCCTGCACGACCTCGGCTTCGTCAAAAAGCCCTCCAAGCTCGATGCCGAGCGGCTGCTGGAGCACATGGGCGCGGTCGGCGGCTGGTACATCGAGGATCGCGAGATCGAGATCACCCCGAAACGGGTGATGAAGATCATCGAGTCGACCAACGACCCGCGCTCGGAGTACTTCGACCTGATGCGGCGCGAGTCGATCCCGGCCGAGGAGCTGATGGGGCGGCGGATGGAAATCGGCGTCGTCGCCGTGCTCGGACAGCTGCGCGCGAAGCGCAACTGGCACCGGATCTTCCGCGAGTGGGTCTACGCCGACGCCCCCGCGACTGAGCTCGGCCAGCAGGAATGGGAGTACTTCGAGGAAAGAGGGGTCAAGCGGACCCCCGGCCTCGCCGAAATCAGCTGAGCCGGCCGAACCACCTGAGGAGGAACGATGAGCAGAATCAAACGCGGTTGGGGACTTACGAAGAAAAGCTGGGGACTGCTGAACGAGCACCGCGAGCTGATCCGCTTCCCGCTCTACG
>DASYIY010000056.1:0-4259 GCA_035997045.1 Solirubrobacterales bacterium
AGGATGTCGATGAAGTCGGAGCCGATGATCGGGTCGCCGCCGATGCCGACGATCGAGGAGTTGCCCTCGCCCGCCTGCTTCAGCTCGTTGCCGATCTGGTAGGTCAGCGTGCCCGACTTGGAGACGACGCCGATCTTGCCCGGGTCGAAGAACTGGGCAGGGATGATGCCGACGTTGGCCTTGCCGGGCGAGAGCACGCCGGGGCAGTTCGGCCCCATCAGCCGCACCCCAGCCTTCTTCGCCTTCCAGTAGGTCTTCAGCATGTCGAGCACCGGGATCCCCTCGGTGATCGCGATCACCGTGTGCACGCCGGACTCGATCGCCTCGTCGATCGCCGGGGCGGCGAAGCGCGCCGGCACGAAGATCATCGAAGTGTTGGCACCGGCCTCCTGCACCGACTCCTTGATCGAGTCGAAGACGGGAACGCCCTCGACGTCCTGGCCGCCCTTGCCGGGCGTGACGCCAGCGACCAGGTCGGTCCCGTAGGCGCGGTTGCGCAGGCCGTGGAAGGAGCCCTCGCGGCCGGTCAGGCCGGAGACGACCAGCTTGGTGTCCTTGTCGACGACGATCGACATCAGACGCTCGCCCCCGCCAGCTCGACGACGCGCTTGGCGGCACCGAGCATCGTCGTCTCCTGCTGCAGGTTGGACAGGCCGGCCTCGGCGAGGATCGCCAGGCCCTGCTCGGAGTTGGTGCCGTCGAGGCGGACGACCAGGGGCAGCTTCAAGTCGAGCTGCTGTGAGGCGGTGACGATCCCCTTGGCGATCTCGTCGCAACGGGTGATGCCGCCGAAGATGTTGAAGAGGATCGCCGTCACCTTCTCGTCGGAGGTGATCACGGTCAGCGCGTCGACGATCGCCTCGGCCTTGGAGCCGCCGCCCGCGTCGAGGAAGTTGGCCGGGGCGCCGCCTGCCTGGGCGACAACGTCCAGCGTCGACATGCAGAGCCCGGCGCCGTTGGCGAGGATGCCGACGTTGCCGTCGAGCTTGACGTAGGTGAGGCCCTTCTCCTTCGCCATCGCCTCCTGCGGGTCCTCGGCGGTGTCTGCGATCTCGGCCAGGTCCTGGTGGCGGAAGAGGGCGTTGCCGTCGATCGTCACCTTGGCGTCGAGCGCGACCACCTCGCGGTCGTTGGTGACGATCAGCGGGTTGACCTCGATCAGGTTCGCGTCCTCGGCGCTCGCCACCTCGGCCAGCCTGACCAGCACCTCGGCGGCCTGCCCGCGCACGTCCTCGTCGAGGCCGGCGGCGTCGACGATCGGCCGCGCGGCGGCAGCATCAAAGGGTCGGGTCGGGTCGATGTGGACCTTGACCAGCGCATCGGGGTCCTCGGCGGCGACTGCCTCGATGTCCATCCCGCCCTTGGCGGAGACCATCGCCAGCAGCTTCTTCTCGCCGCGGTCGAGGATCACCGAGGCGTAGTACTCGGAGGCGATGTCGGAGCCGCCCTCGATCCAGACCTGGTCGACCCGGAACGGCCCCTCGCCGTGCGGCCCGACGATGTCCATGCCAAGGATCGCGTCGGCGTAAGCGCGCGCCTCCTCGGCATCCTGGGCGATCTTGATCCCGCCGGCCTTGCCGCGGCCGCCGATCAGCACCTGAGCCTTGATCGCGCAGGGATAGCCGATCCGCTCCGCCGCCGCCACGGCGTCGTCGACCGTCGCCGCGACCTCGCCGCTCGGCACGGCGACGCCGTGCTTGGCGAAAAGCTGCTTGCCCTGATACTCGAGGAGGTCCATGGGTGGGAGGTGCGCCCCTGCGGCGCGGGCGGCAGCCTATCCGACCTTTCTATCCGACCGACTTCCAGTGCCGCGCCGCCCGCCCGCCAGGCGATTGGCATAATGCGCCGCCGCTATGCCTCTGCCAAGTCTCAAAACCGTCAAATGGGTCACAACCGACTGTTACGGCACCCTGATCGACTGGGAGAAAGGCATCATCGACGCCTGCAAGAAAGAGGCGGCGAAAGACGGCTTCAGCTTCGAAGAGGAGCCCTTCCTGGCCCGCTTCATGGAGATCCAGGCCGAAATCATGGCCGGCTCTTACGAGCTCTACGCCGAGGTGCTGCGCCGCACGATCGTCAAGGTCGCCGGTGAGCTGGGCTGGGAGATCGAGCCGTCGCGAGCTCAGTTCCTGCCCAACAGCGTCGCCTACTGGCTGCCCTTCCGCGAGTCCAACGCGGCGATGGACCGGCTCGGCAAACGCTACGAGATCGGCATCGTCTCCAACATCGACGACAAACTGCTCGGCATCTCGCGCCGGCATCTGCGCACCGAACTCGACCTCGTCGTCACCGCCCAGCAGGTGCGCAGCTACAAGCCGGACCCCGTCCACTTCAAAGAGGCGGCACGGCGGATCGGCGGCAAGAAAGGCTGGCTGCACATCGGCTGCAACTACACCAACGATGTCGCGCCACTGCTGAAAATGAACGTGCCGGTTATCTGGGTCAACCGCCACGGCGAGAAACTCGAAGGTCGCAAGGCGCCAAGCGCCACCGTGAAGACCTTCCGCGACGCCGCCAAAAAGCTCGGCGCGTCCTGAGCGATCTCTAGCGTTTCGCAACTTCGGCTGGCGCAGTTGTTTCGACCCTCATAGGTCGCGCCGCCGGCAGCTACCCATGGATCGACTGGAACAAAGCAGGGTTTCTCGCAGCACCCGCCTGTCGCTCGCGGCCGGCCTGCTGATGCTGCTCTGCCTGCTGCTGCTCGCCGGTCCCCACTCCCGCGCCATCGCCGAAACGTCCGAACGGCCCAGCTTCGTCGTGATCCAGACCGACGACCAGACCCTCGACGAGCTCTACGCCAGCTTTGGCCAGCCGAAGCTGCAGGCGATGCCGAACACGCTCAACATGATCGCCAAGCGCGGTGAGACCTTCAACAACTACTACGTCTCCTACCCGCTCTGCTGCCCCTCGCGGGTCAGCCTGCTGACCGGCCGCTACGCCCACAACAACGGCGTCAAGGGCAACATCCAGCCCAACGGCGGCTACTTCGGCTTCTCCTTCCGCGCCGCCTACACCCACAACCTCGCCACCTGGCTGCAGGGCGCCGGCTACCGAACGATCCACGTCGGCAAGTTCCTCAACGGCTACGGCGACGAACCGTATTCGAACGGCACCGAAGTGCCGCCGGGCTGGAGCGCCTGGCACACGGTCCTGAACGCGGACACCGACCATTACTACTACGGCTACAAGCTCAACAACAACGGCCAGATCGAAGGCCCCTACGGCGATTCGGGCACCTGGGAACCGCGCGAGTACGGCGTCCGCGACGACATCGGCTGCCCTTACGCCCCGCTCAACGGTCTGCCGTGCTACTACGAGACCGATCAGCTGACCAACTACGCCATCGGCGAGCTGCAGGGAACGCCGCCCGAACAGCCCTTCTACCTGCAGGTCGACTACACCGCACCCCACGGCGACTTCCGCCACCCGGCCGGTCCAGAGCCTGCGCCGCGCCACTACGACTGGTTCAAGGGCGCGCCGTTGCCCCACAATCGCTCGGAAGGCTTCGACGAGGGCAACGTCTCCGACAAGCCGCGCTTCATCCGCGAAGCGCCATACCTCGGGCTCGCCGACATCCACACCTACCGCGTCTACTACGACAAGGCGCTGGAGTCGCTGCGCTCGATCGACGACGGGGTCAAATTGCTGCTGGACACGCTGGGGTCACAGCACCGCCTGCGCAACACCTACGTCATCTTCACCTCCGACAACGGCTTCTTCTACGGCGAGCACCGCCTGATCGGCGGCAAGTTCCTCGCCTACGAGCCCTCTACGCACCTTCCCTTCTTGATCCGTGGGCCGCACATTCGCGCCGGCACCGAATCCAACGAGGTGGTGGGCAACATCGACATCGCCCCGACCGTGCTCGAACTGGCCGGCGTAGAACCCGACAAGAGCATCGACGGACGCTCGATGGTTCCCTTCCTGCAGGACCCCGGACTGACCACCCTGCGGCCCTACCTCTTCGAGTCCTTCGTCGAAAGCTCCGACGTGGTCGAAGCCGGGGCGATCGCCGAACCGGGAGACCAGAGCAGCTCGACGACCGCTCGGGCGCGGCGCGGCGCCGGCGCTACGGCATCGATCCTGGCGCCGCCCAAGGACTACGAGGGACTTCGTCTCGGCCCCTACAAGTACATCGCCTGGCCGGACGGCGAGAAGGAGCTCTACGACCTCGAAAAGGACCCCTACGAGCTCAACAACATCGTCCGCATCCCCAACTACTTCCCGGTCCGCAACTTCCTCCACCGCGAACTGCTCAA